>DALYNO010000040.1:0-14581 GCA_031975295.1 Anaerocolumna sp.
GATGGTTTTGCCCACGCAATTGATGGAGATATACCAGGTTCACAGGAAAACGATGCACAAAACGCTGCTGACAGCTGTCCAACAAGCGCTATTTCAATTGATTAGTTAAAGAAGACAAAGGTCTATTAAAATTGTAATCCATGGATTTACAATCTTAATAGACCTTATATAGTTTGGCGACTAAATTGTCTTTTTAAAAATTGAAATATTCTTTGGCATTATTATAGGATATATTTTGTACGATCTTACCAGCAGTTTCTAGGTCATTGGGATATTCACCATTTTCAATCCAACCACCAATTAATTAACATAAAATTCTTCTGAAATATTCATGTCTTGTATAGGATAAGAAACTTCTGGAATCTGTAAGCATACCTACAAAATTAGCTAATAAACCAAGATTGGCAAGAGAGGTCATTTGCTCTATCATACCAGTTTTGTTATCGTTAAACCACCAAGCGGAACCGTGCTGTATCTTTCCTTTACAGGTGGAATCCTGGAAGCAACCAATGATGGTTCCAATTGCCTCATTATCATTGGGATTTAAAGAATATATAATTGTTTTAGGCAATTCATCCGTTTTGTTTAGGGCATTTAAAAAGTCTGATAACTGAGCAGAAGAGCCATAGGTGTTGATACAGTCAAAACCTGTGTCAGGTCCTAATTTATGATACATTAATGTGTTGTTATCTCTTTTGGTACCATAATGAAGTTGCATAATCCAACCATTCTTTGCATATTCTTTACCTACATATACCATAAATGCAGTTTTAAACTTTAGAATTTCGATTTCTTCTAATTCTTCCTCATTCATTCTCTTAGCAAAGATAGCTTCAATTTCTTCATCCGTAGCAGATTGATACATCACATATTCCAAAGCGTGATCGGAAACATTGCAACCCATTCCAGCAAAATAGGAAATACGATTACTAAGAGCTTTACCTAGAGAAGAAAAGTTGCTGATTTCTATTCCGCTAACAGCAGAGAGTTTGCTTAGATAGGCTAGGTAATCAGGTTTTTCTATATTCATAGCTTTGTCCGGGCGGAATGCAGGAAGTACTTTAGTGGATAAAGAACTATCTTCGCTCATAACTTTGTGCCATTCGAGAGAATCAATAGGATCATCTGTAGTGCAGACAACTTCAACATTTGAGGATTTTATAATATTTCGTACGGATAATTCTGGCGTATTCAACGTTTCATTACAAAGATTCCATACCTCTTCTTCAGTCTTTGAATTTAAGACTCCATAGTATCCAAAATAGCGCTGTAATTCCAAATGACTCCAGTGATATAAGGGATTTCCAATTGCTTTTTCCAAGGTTTTCGCCCATTCTCTAAACTTCTCACGATCAGAAGCATCTCCTGTGATATACTTTTCATCAACACCATTGGATCTCATCTGTCTCCATTTGTAATGGTCGCCACCAAGCCAAACTTCAGTGATATTTTTAAAGCTCTTATCTTCTGCAATTTCTTTAGGATTAATGTGGCAGTGATAGTCAATGATTGGCATTTTAGACGCATATTCGTGATATAGAATCCTGGCAGTATCTGTTGATAGCAAAAAATCTTTGTCCATAAATTGTTTCATTGTAAACTCCGTTCTGCATTCATGCTTATTTTTTTATGTTTGTTGTATTTCTAAGAATTAGATCATTAGAAATTGTATGTTTATTGGGCATTTTTTCGCCGCTTAAAACTCTCATTAAAGTATTAACAGAAGTGATACTTAATGCCTCTACATGGTTGTCAATAGAGGTTAGTTCAGGTTCACAACAGGTGGAGAGTATAGAATTATTGTAGCCGATAATGCTAAGGTCTTTGGGAATCTCTATTTCTTTTTCTTTCGCATATTTGATAGCGCCTATGCCAAGAATGTCTTCGGCTGCAACAACACTGTCAAAGGATAACCCTTCGTTTGATAACTTAATTAATAAGTTCTTTGCATCCTCCACAGTATTCGGACAAATCTGAATATATTTCTCTGAAACAGCTTGTTTTGTTTCATTTACAGCCTTTTTATACCCTTCAAGCTTTTGCAGACTTGAATAGGACTTGGCAGTGTATAAAAACAAAGGAGAATTACGTCCTTCAGCATACAGGAGTTTGGTCGCATCATAACATGCCTGCAAATCATCACAAAGCGTGCAGTAAATATTGTAATTGTTTAAGTATCCATTCATAAGAAGTACAGGAACATCTTTTGCAGCATTAAAAATATATTGGTTATCTTTTTTGTTAAACTCCAGAAAGCCGGAACCAATTAAAATAATGGCATCTACTCTTTTGGATAGTAGCAGACTTAAATAATTTTGTTTGTTCTTCAGTTCGTAGCCAGTACAACAAAGAAAGGAATCATATCCATTTTTTCTAAGTTCTCTTTCAATATAATTAACTGCATTGGCAAGGAATATGTCAGATGAATCTGCACACATAATTCCAATGGTATGCATGGTGTTAAGCCCCAAGCCTCTTGCGAATACATTGGGAACATATCCAATCTCCTCCATAACCCCAAGCACTTTTTGTTTGGTTTTTTCACTTACATTGGAGTTGCCATTTATAACTCTTGATACAGTGGCAATTGAAACACCAGCCTTTTCTGATACATCGTAAATATTCATTTATCACCTCATATTTGTAAGTGCTTACAATAAGCCTACCCTTATTGTTTTTATTTCAAAGCTTTTTCTATTATACAATACTGTGGATATAATAGCAATAAAAAAGTTCAATTCCGTTATAAAAAATATAAAATATTCATATTTTCTATAGAAAAAGGTTAAGGATTTATAAAATATCAAATAAAAGAATTGACATCTCATGAATAACTTAGTAAAATAAATGTAAACGCTTACATAATAAGTACATCATCTCAGATTATACAATTACAATTAGAACAGGAGAGTTTTATGGAAAATTTATCAAGTAAATTTGCAAGCAGAGTGGAACGTAAAGTAAAGGTACTACAATTTGGAGAAGGTAACTTTTTAAGAGCATTTGTTGACTACATGATTGATGCTGCTAATGATGCAGGAGTATTTGATGGTAATATTGCAATTGTTAAACCTATTTCCTATGGCAATCTGGATAACTTCAGAAAACAGGAGAATTTCTACACTGTATCCTTAAGAGGGAAAGAAGAAGGCGAAGTAAAGCAAATTAACAAGATAGTTACAAGCGTATCGGATGTTGTTGGAGCAATTGAAGAATACGAAAGATACAGTGAATATGCAAAAGCCGAAGATTTAAGATTTATTATATCTAACACTACAGAAGCTGGTATTGTCTATCATGAAAATGATAAGTTTGAATTAACACCTCCTGAAACTTTTCCGGGTAAGTTAACCAAATTATTGTATGAAAGATTTACATATTTTAATGGTGATACAAACAAAGGCTTAGTTATGATACCTTGTGAATTAATTGAAAATAATGGTAAGAACTTACAAGATTGTGTACTTAAATTTGCCACTCATTGGAATCTGGGTGAAGATTTTATTACCTGGATTAAAGAAGCTTGTGTATTCTGCAGTACATTAGTAGATAGGATTGTAACAGGATATCCCAAGGATGAACCTGAACTTTTTGAGAATTTAGGATATAAGGATGACTTATTAGTTACTGGTGAAATTTTTGGTTTATGGGTAATTGAAAGTGACAAGGATATTTCAGCAGAATTACCTCTTGATAAAGCTGGTCTGCCAGTTATATTTACAGATGATCAAAGACCATATCGTGAGAGAAAAGTAAGAATTTTAAACGGTGCTCATACCTCCTTTGTACTTGCTTCCTATCTTGCCGGCAATGACTATGTACTTGAGTCCATGCAGGATGAACCAGTAAGAAAGTTCATGTATGAAACAATTCATGAAGAAATCATTCCTACCCTTAGTCTTCCTAAAGAGGAACTGGTATCCTTTGCAGATTCAGTAGTGGAACGTTTCGAAAATCCTTATATTAAGCATGCTTTACTTTCTATTTCTCTTAACTCAGTATCAAAATGGAAATCCAGATGTTTACCAAGTTTTAAAGGATATGTCGAAAAGTTTAAGAAACTTCCAACCAATCTTTCTTTCTCCTTAGCTGCACTCATTGGTTTTTATTCAGGTGGAGATTTAAAAGATGGAGCTTTAACTGGTTACAGAGGAGAGGAAAGTTATAAAATATTAGATGATGAATTTGTTCTGAGATTCTTTGAAGAAAATGTTTCAAAATCAAAAGAAGATTTGGTATCCCTTTGCCTTAGCAATAAAGCTTTCTGGGGTATGGATCTTAGTGAATATGAAGGCTTAAGTTCTTTAATAACCGATTATTTAATTGAAATAGAAGAGAGTGGAATGAGAGAAGTGATTGTTCGTTTATCCGGCAAAAAATAACATTTCTATTATTTTAAAAGACAAAATATTATAAATTAGCGGATTTAATCAGTTTGGACTGTATATTGCGTTGAAATTACTTTCTGAATATAACAGAATATACCTGTTCTGGTTGAATCCGCGGAGAGGATATTATGCAGGATTTTATCAAAATAAATGTTGGTGATAATATTGGGGTTGCTTTGAGAGAACTCTCAAAAGGATACAAGATTACATTAGGTGAAGAACAGGTAATTCTGAAAGAAGATATTACACCAGGTCAAAAATTTAGCTTAGTACCTATCAAGTCAGGTGAGAAAGTGATTAAATACGGCTATCCAATTGGTACTGTTAAAGAAGATATAGAACCGGGTACCTGGATACATACCCACAATTTAGTAACGGGTTTGGGGGATATTCTAGATTACTCCTATCAGCCAAACTTTAAGGAAATTACCAAAACCGAAGAGGTATATTTCAAAGGCTACAAAAGAGCAAATGGTAAATCTGGAATCCGAAATGAAGTCTGGATTATACCTACGGTAGGTTGCGTGAATTCCATAGCAACTACTTTGGAAAAACAGGCAAATAAAAGATTAAAAGGAGATGTTTCTTCTGTCATTGCATTTCCTCATCCTTATGGATGTTCACAAATGGGAGATGATCAAGATAATACCAGAAAGATTCTTGCTGATTTAGTCAACCATCCCAATGCTGGTGGTGTATTAGTGCTAGGTCTTGGCTGTGAAAATAGTAGTATAGAAGAATTAAAAAAGCATATTGGAACATATGATACGAATCGTGTTAAATTTCTACAATGTCAAGATGTGGAAGATGAAATGGAAGCAGCTAATACTTTACTGGATGAGTTGATTGAGTATTCAGCGACTTTTGTCAGGGAAGATATTAATGCAAGTGAATTAATAATAGGCATGAAATGTGGTGGTTCTGATGGCTTCTCCGGAATAACTGCCAATCCTCTGGTGGGTGCTTTTTCTGATATTTTAATATCTAAAGGGGGTTCCACTATTTTAACGGAAGTTCCGGAAATGTTTGGGGCTGAAACTATACTTATGAATCGTTGTAGTACGGAAGAATTATTCACAGATACAGTACATATGATTAATGATTTTAAACAGTATTTTACTGACCATAATCAGACCATATACGAAAATCCTTCTCCTGGTAATAAAAAAGGTGGAATATCAACACTAGAGGATAAATCCTTAGGATGTACCCAAAAATCTGGAACTGCCCCCATATGTGATGTTTTAGCATATGGAGACACTGTTAAGACGAAGGGTCTTAATCTTCTTAGTGCACCTGGTAATGATTTGGTGGCTGCCACAGCTCTTGCGGCTGCAGGAGCGCATATTGTATTATTTACCACAGGCAGGGGTACTCCTTTCGCATCTCCTGTTCCTACTGCAAAGATTTCCAGCAATACTGCTCTTGCGGAAAAGAAAAGTAACTGGATTGATTTTGATGCGGGTAGAATACTAGAAGATGGAGACATTAAAGGCTTGGCGGAGGAATTCTTCCAGTATGTTCTTCAAGTTGCTTCTGGTAAACAAGTAAAATCTGAAGAAGCAGGACTTCATGATATGGCTATTTTTAAAGGCGGCGTTACACTGTAAATCATTTATTCAAGTTAGAATAAAAACTGCAGCTATAAATTAATCATGGTAAATATATGCTATATGTATTGAAAAGTGTAATGATTTGTGATTTAATTTATGTTAGTTTGAACGATACTTTATTTTAAATTTATATATCAATTTACTTTAAGAGATTAAAAGGAGATTTTGTTATGGCAAAGATAATAACAATGGGAGAGATAATGTTAAGATTATCTACTCCAGGTTTTCAGAAATTTATTCAATCAGACAGTTTTGATGTAAATTATGGTGGTGGAGAAGCAAACGTAGCAGTTTCCCTTGCTAATTATGGACACGATGCATATTTTGTTTCTAAAGTACCTAAGAACCCTATTGGTGAAAGTGCCATTGCTGCTCTTAGAAAATACAATGTTAATTGTAATTTCGTTGCCAAGGGTGGTGAAAGACTTGGAATTTATTATTTGGAAACAGGTGCTTCCATGCGTGCCTCTGATGTAGTTTATGATAGAGCACATTCTTCCATTGCAGAAGCTACTGAAGCAGATTTTGATTTTGATGCTATCTTTGAAGGCGCAGATTGGTTCCACTTTACAGGTATTACACCAGCAATCAGTGATGGAGCTGCTAAATTAACCAAAGCTGCTTTAATTGCTGCCAAAGCGAAAGGCATTACAGTTTCTGTAGACTTAAACTTCCGTAAAAAGTTGTGGTCAAGTGAAAAAGCTCAGCTGGTTATGTCTGATTTAATGCAATATGTGGATGTATGTATTGGTAATGAAGAAGATGCAGAAAAAGTATTAGGCTTTAAACCAACTGGTACAAATGTAACGAGTGGTGAATTAGAGCTTGATGGATACAAAGATATCTTTAAACAAATGATAGATAAATTTGGATTTAAATATGTAATTAGTTCCTTAAGAGAAAGTCATTCAGCTTCTGATAATGGTTGGTCTGCTTGTATTTATGATGGTACAGAATTTTACCATTCCAAAAAATACGAAGTAAGAATTGTTGACCGCGTTGGTGGTGGTGATTCCTTTGCTGGTGGTTTAATTTGTGGGCTTGTTGAAGGAAAAGATATGAAAGATGCTTTGGAATTTGCAGTAGCAGCATCCGCTTTAAAACATACAATTCCTGGAGACTTTAACTTAGTATCTCGCGCAAATGTTGAAAGTTTAGTTGGCGGAGATGCTTCTGGTAGAGTTCAAAGATAATAACAGTTAATTGAAATTGCCTGCTGCAGGACATATGAATAGAATGCAGCAGGCTTTTATATATTTAATCTGGTGATGAGCGTGTGAAAGCCTATTTAACATTTTGCTAATGAATATGAGGGTATATCTGCAGATCAGGACGACCCACTGAGATGGGTTGTTCATTTTTCTTTTTAGACTTAGTAAATATGTGAGTCGATACGAGCATTTTTATTTTTGTAGGTATTGTCTTAATAAGCAAATACAAATGGAAGGAAAGACGAATTATCTGTTTCATAATAGTTTAACACAAATCATCAGAGAATTAGGTATTCTTATGCAGTGTATGAGACTTTCTGAATTATGCAAACTGCCAGGATGTAATCTGAATGGGGGCTATTAAACCGGGCATCATCTTAAAAAGAAAATTAAATTGAAAGGAAGGTAAGAACATGAGAATTGGAATTAGAGCACACGATATGGAACAAGCACCTTTTGAAGAGGTAGTTAAAAATATAAGTAAAAAAGGCTTCTTATGTACACAGTTGGCTCCTGGCAAGTTAATTCAGGACTTTAATGTTGAGGCAGATGCCTATACTCCTGGTATGGCGTTCTATATGAAGGAGGTTTTTGCAAAAAATCATGTAGATGTGGCGGTCCTCGGCTGTTACTTAAATTTAACAACGCCTGATAAGAAAGATAAGGAATGGATTTTTGATAGATATAAGGCTCATATTAGATTTGCCAGTTTACTAGGTGCTGGATTGGTTGGGACAGAAACAGGGGCAGTAAATGCTGAATATCGTTTTGAAAAAGAAAATCATTCAGAATATGCCTTATCGATATTGATTGAAAGGCTGAAAGAAATTGTTGATTATGCAGAAAAAATGGGTGTAGTATTTGGTATAGAACCTGTATATACCCATATTATGTCTGACCTTGATAGAACCTATAAAGTATTACAGGCGGTTAATTCACCTAATCTTCAAGTTATCTTCGATCCTATTAATTTATTAAATACGGAGAATTGTAAACAACATGAAGATATTATAAAAGGTGCCTTTGAATTATTAGGAAAGAATATTGCAACAATCCATGCCAAGGATTATGTATTAAAAGAGGACAAATTAGTTAGTGTTCCTTGCGGTCTAGGTGAATTTAATCATAAATTATTACTTGAGTATGTGAAGAAACAAAAGCCATATATACATGTACTGCTGGAAGATACCGTTCCTTCCAATGCAATACAGGCAAGAGAATATATGGAGAGTATCTATAATAGTTTATAATGATTCGGTTATAACCCTCCACTATAACACCAGAGTTTTACAGGGTGTTATTATGGTGCAATAGATAGGTGGTGATAAGATGAATACTTACAAGACATCTGATATTGCACATAGCTTTGGAATCCATCCCAATACGGTACGTCTTTATGAAGAACTTGAATTGATCCCTAAACCAGAGCGTAAAGGAAACGGCTATCGTGTCTTTACAGATTTTCATATGGAGCAGATTAAACTTGCAAGAATTGCACTTAAGGTTGAGGTTTTACAAAATGGACTGCGTAAGCAAGCAATTGACATTATTAAGACCTCAGCTCTTAGGGAATTTCATAAGGCAATTTGTATGACAAATCAGTATCTGAAACAGATTAAAAGTGAGCAAAAAAATGCAGAAGAAGCTATAGTAATAGCAGTAAGGCTGTTAGCAGGTGACAAACAGGAAGAGAGTGATATGTGTTTAACCAGAAAAGAAGTGGCGGATGATTTACAAATCTCAATAGATGCTTTAAGAAATTGGGAAATGAATGGTTTGCTCAAAGTTAAGCGTAAACAGAATGGTTATCGTGTTTATAACGATGAAGATATCAGGCGGTTAAAAATAATACGGACTTTGCGTTTGGCAAATTACTCCCTATCGGCAATACTGAGAATGCTAAATACCCTATCCCATTATCCGGATGCAGACATTCGACAGGTAATAGATACGCCAAAAGAAAGCGAGGATATTATTACTGTATGTGATAAGCTACTTACGTCTTTGTATTATGCAGAACAAAATGGTGTTTTGATGCTCACTCATTTAGAAAAAATGAAAAATCAATTTATTGCGAACCCTCCTGTATAACACCAGACTTCGTTCAGGTGTTATCCTTGTTTATACAAAGAATAAACAGGAGGGTTTAAAACCATGGAAACAACCATTGAAGTGAATGAACTATGCAAGGCTTACGACCATATTAAAGCAGTTGATAACGTAAGTATCTCTATTTGCCGTGGAGAAGTATTTGGCTTACTTGGCGCTAATGGCGCAGGTAAAAGCACTCTAATTGAATGTATTTTAGGAACGAAAAAACAAGATAGGGGATGGGTATCCATTCTGGGAATGGACCCTGGGAAAGAGCGAAAAAAACTGTTTGAAAGGGTTGGAGTGCAATTTCAGGAAGCAAACTACCAAGATAAAATAAGAGTGATTGAACTCTGTGAAGTCACCGCTTCTCTTTATAAGAACCCTCAGGACTACAGAATTCTATTAAAACAGTTCGGACTTTCTGAGAAGCACAAATGCTTAGTTAGTGAGCTGTCGGGAGGACAAAAGCAGCGACTTTTTATTTTGCTTTCACTCATACCAAATCCGGAGGTTCTATTCTTGGACGAACTAACAACCGGTCTAGATGCAAAGGCTAGGCGAGATGTGTGGAAGTGTCTTACTGAATTGAAAAACAGCGGGATTACCATTCTTATAACTTCTCATTTTATGGACGAAGTAGAAGCTCTGTGCGATAAGATTATGATTTTATACAAAGGATCAAGTGTTTTTTACGGGACAGTACAAGAAGCAATTGCAAACAGCCCTTATGATACATTTGAAGACACATATCTATGGTATACAGGTGAGGAGGTAGAAAATGAGAGCATTTAAAGCCTTACTGAAAACAGAAATTAAAGTATCTCTTAGAGGAATGGATATGTTTATTTTTGCTATCTGTATGCCAGTTGTAGTGATCCTTATCTTAGGAGCAATATTTGGAGACAAACCTGCTTTCAACGGAGCAGAATATACTCATCTAGACCAATCCTTCGGGGCAGTATCCACCATCGCCATATGTGCAGGAGGTGTAATGGGTCTTCCTTTAGTCCTATCTGATTATAGAAGTAAAAGAATACTAAAAAGATTCAAAGTAACGCCTGTAAGCCCTGCTTTAATCTTGGCCATACAAGTTGTAATTTATGCTCTATATTCAGTGGTTTCCCTTATACTTGTTTACCTGACAGGGGCAATATTCTTTGGTTATGAGCTAAATGGTTCCTGGCTTCAATTCTTGGGAGCATACCTGCTGGTCATGTTATCAACCTTTAGCATTGGGCTACTTGTAGGAGGACTTGCACCAAATATAAAGATAGCAAGTGCAGCTGCCAGTCTTTTGTATTTTCCCATGTTAATTTTTTCAGGTGCAACACTGCCTTACGAAGTAATGCCTGAACCACTTCAAAAAGCAGCGGATGTATTACCGCTGACACAAGGAATAAAAATTCTTAAAGCAGCTTCACTCGGACTGCCTATAGATAGCGTTTTCATTCCGGTAATTGTGATGATTGGATTAGGAGTAGTGAGTAATACAATTTCACTCGGATTTTTTAGGTGGGAATAAGAGAGCCAAATATTCAATGGTAATAGGTTGTCAACTCATAAAGTATAGGAATCGGATAAATGGTCTTCCAAAGCAGTTGTGCAATGGTGGGCCATTTATATTTCATTGTTCCTATCATTGATTAAATGTCCTATGGTTAAGCGTCTAAACTATTCAGGATATTTAAAAGGATTTCAATGAGAATTTTGAGTTATTATAAATTTATCTTGATTATTTTGTAAAAGAATATTATCATAGTATAGATTAATTATTTATCTCATTACAGTGCTAAAAGACTTAGACTAAAAGGAGACTTGTCATGATAAAACTTTACGAGAAAGGTGCCTACGTCATTAATGGTACTGAAGTTATTGATGAAACTACAATTTCAGAAGAGCTAATTGGGGCAAGGACAGGTATTGCCTGTTCCAAGGAAGAAGCCAGCAAAAATACCCTTGCCTATGGTATTTTAAAAGAACATAATACTTCTGATAATATGAATAAATTAAAGATTAAGTTTGATAAACTTACTTCTCACGATATTACTTTCGTTGGCATCATTCAAACTGCTCGTGCTAGTGGTTTGGAAAGATTCCCGGTGCCTTATGTACTTACTAACTGTCATAATAGTTTATGTGCGGTAGGTGGTACCATTAATGAGGATGACCATATGTTTGGCTTATCTTGTGCTAAGAAATATGGTGGCATTTATGTACCTCCCCATCAGGCTGTTATACATCAATTTGCAAGGGAAATGCTGGCAAGTGGTGGTAAAATGGTTTTGGGTTCTGATAGTCATACTCGTTATGGTGCATTAGGCACCATGGCTGTTGGTGAAGGCGGACCTGAAATTGTGAAACAATTATTATCAAGAACCTATGATATTAATATGCCAAAAGTAGTGGGTGTACATTTAACAGGTACTCCAAAAAGGGGAGTTGGTCCACAAGACGTTGCGCTTGCTATTATTGGTGCTGTATTCGCTAATGGTTATGTGAATAATAAAGTAATGGAATTCTTTGGTGATGGTGTTGATAATCTTTCTGTGGATTTCCGTATTGGTATTGATGTTATGACAACAGAAACTACATGTCTGTCCTCAATTTGGGTGACGGATGATGCAGTGAAAGAGTTTTATGAAATACATAACAGACCGCAAGACTATAAAGAACTTAAGTTATCAGAGATGGTATATTATGATGGCCTTATTGAAGTAGACTTAGCCACTGTAAAACCTATGATTGCTATGCCTTTCCATCCAAGTAATGTATATACCATAGATGAGGTTAATGCTAATTTGTATGATATACTAGAGGAAGTGGAGAAAAAGGCTAGTATAAGTCTTGATAATAATAAAATTAGTTTTCAACTGAAAGATAAAATTAGAAATAACCGTTTGTATGTAGATCAAGGCGTTATTGCAGGTTGTGCCGGAGGCGGCTTTGAAAATATTTGTGATGCGGCAGATATTTTAGCAGGGAAATATATTGGTGCAGATGAATTTTCCTTAAGTGTATATCCTGCCAGTCAGCCGATCTTTATGGAACTTGTTAAGAATGGTGCCGTATCAACCCTTATGCAAGCAGGTGCTACTATTAGAACTGCGTTTTGCGGACCATGTTTTGGTGCAGGTGATGTCCCTTCTAACAATGGCTTTAGTATTAGACATACTACAAGAAACTTCCCTAACCGTGAAGGTTCCAAAGTAACCAGTGGACAGATTGCATCTGTAGCCTTAATGGATGCGAAATCTATAGCTGCAACTGCTGCTAATAAAGGATATTTAACATCTGCAGAAAACTATGAAGTAGCATATAGTAAACCAAGTTATTTCTTTGACAGCAAAATATATGAGAATCGTGTATATGACGGTACAAACAATCCAATGCCAGAAACAGAAATAAAATTTGGACCAGGAATTGTAGATTGGCCAAGTATGTCAAACCTTACAGATGACTTACTCCTTAAGGTGGTATCGGTTATTCATGATCCAGTAACAACAACAGATGAGCTTATTCCTTCTGGTGAGACAAGTTCCTATCGTTCAAATCCTCTTGGTCTTGCTGAGTTTACATTATCCAGAAAAGATCCTGCATATGTTGGTCGTGCCAAAGAAATTCAAAAAGCTGAAAAGGCTAGAATCTCAGGCGGAGATATCTACGCCGAAAATGCAGAACTTGAAGGGCTGTTTGCTTCCATTAAGGAGAAATTTACTGTTGATGTGAATGAAACTGAAATAGGTAGTGTAATCTATGCAGTTAAACCAGGAGACGGATCTGCCAGAGAACAAGCTGCCAGCTGTCAAAAGGTTCTTGGCGGACTTGCTAATATTGCCAAAGAATATGCTACAAAGAGATATCGTTCCAATCTCATTAACTGGGGAATGCTACCTTTCTTATTAGAGGAAGATTTGCCATTTGAAAAAGGGGATTACCTTTTTATCAAAGATGTTAAGACTGCTGTTGTAAATAAAAAATCTGAAATCAAAGCCTATGTTGTAAACAAAGAGATGAAGGAATTTACATTAACTCTTGGTGAACTTACAGATGATGAGAGAGAAATCATTGAAAAAGGTTGCTTAATAAATTATTATAGGGACAAGAATAATAGTTAATAAACATAGATGAAGAAGTGGCTAGTATAAATACAAATATAAAATGACTTCAATTGGTATTCGAGCCGTTGAAGTCATTTTTTATTTTATCCACCTAATGAGAGGCAGTAGTTTACAGGGGATATTATCTGAGTCTGAATTGTTTCAACAGCTATAGACTTATAAGGAATTAAAAAAAAGCCGCCTGATGTTCATAGATCCATTATCTTTTCAAAACAAAAAGATACTGTGAATTAGCATTTAATAAAAGTTACTGCAATTAGGGTTTATATTCCTATATGCAATTAGAGTTTATATTCTTATAGAATATTGTATTTATTTTACATAAATGATATGATAATACAATATATGCCAATCAGATTAAGGGTAAACGAAACTAATAACAGTACTTTAGTTACAGCCACCGAAAATATATATAAGTTGTGGATTTAAGGGGAGAGAGGTTTGCACTTTCAATAGAGACCATATTAGATAGTGGAGAACATTTCAAAATCACTTGTAAAGTCGGGTAAAAGTTACTTAACTATAATAGAAGATAAATATAGTATCAATGTATGGGGAGGCAATTATGAAAATTGGTGAAGTAAGTTTATTAACAAATGATGTTGTAAGACTTGCAAATTTCTATAAAGTATTACTTGGAACTGAAAACAAAAGTGAGGATACGATTCATCAGACAATTCTAGCAGAAGAGACCATGTTAACAATATATAATGATGGATCTATTAAAAACAATGGTAATCAAAATATATGTCTTGCCTTTACTGTAGAGGATATTGATTCAGAATATAGCAGGCTATTACAATTAGGTGTGGAGATATTGGAAGAACCAAAACTTCGACCCTGGGGAACAAAGAATATGAGTTTTTATGATCCAGATAGAAATGTGATTTATTTGAGGAGTTTTCGTAAATAAGAATAAGCTGGTCGAATTCATAATGATTAATAGAAGAAAGGTTATTATCAAATGCAAAAAGAAATAAAAGACTATTTAGAGAAATATAGTATAGAGATACAAACTCTTTTTATAGAAGTAAGTAAAATTATTGATGAAGTTTATGAAAATGATATAGAAGAAAAATTATGGGCGAAACTCCCCAGCTATTATAGAGGAGACAAGTTTGTCAGGATTATTCCTTTTAAAGACCACATAAATGTGG
>DALYNO010000041.1:0-3305 GCA_031975295.1 Anaerocolumna sp.
ACCTTCAAAGTATAATCTGCAAGAGATTTTTTCTCCCTATTCTCCAGATTATATTGATTTAGATATAACGAAACAGTTTCATAACCTCTTTCTGCAATAATCCCGCCAGGAAGATTAAGAATTTTACCCGTATCTTTTTCAAAAAGTTCTAAGATTAAATCTACATGAAGGGCATCTAAATCCTTAAGACCCACCAATAATTTACCAAGTATCTCCCTGATTATGGCTTTTTTAATGACAATATCCTCCTGTAAGAATTCTTTTTCCGCCAAAATATAAGCGTTTAAATCCTGCCTCACAGTTCTTTCTATGGCAATCTGCGTCATTTTATCAATATAATGTTCTATTTCAGCTAATTGTTTACCAGCACCTGTAATATGTTCTATTACTCTACTATTAATTGTATCAGCTGCAAGCGGAAGTATGCCTAACCTGATTCTATTTCTTGCATAATCCATGGTATAATTAGAAGCATCCTCTCTATAAGAAATTCCTTTCTCTTGTAAATACGCTTCAATCTCAACCCTGGTTGTATTTAACAAAGGTCTGATAATTTCATTCCGAATTGCTTTAATACCTGTCAAGCCTCTGATTCCACTCCCCCTGAACAAATGAAAGAGTATTGTTTCAGCACTATCATTTTTATTATGTGCAATTGCTATTTTATTACACTTATTTTCCTGAAAACACTTGTAAAATTCTTCATACCTGACCTTTCTGCCAGCTTCCTCTGTAGTTAATCCTTCCGCGGCTGAAATTTTAGGGATATCTTTATAAACACTTGTAAAACTGACCCCGGCAGCACCACATAAATCTTTCACAAATGCTTCATCCTCATTAGCTTCCTTCCCTCTAATTCCATGATTAATATGAACCACAAAAAGTTTGAGGTTATAAATGGGCATAAGTTCTAAGAGAACACGGAAAAGGCAGACCGAATCTGCTCCACCAGATACCCCAGCTACGATTCGGTCTCCCTGCTTAATCATCCCTTGTTCTTTTATATATTCTTCCACTTTCCTAAGCATCCATACTCCAGACTACAACTCTTTTTTATATATAATTCGCATATTCTTTTCATTTTAACTCTGATCTTATAAAATTTCAAGTCTACTTACTCCAAAAGCCACTAACCAATACAGTCATATCATCTTTGGGAACCCATTTGTTTAGTTCCAGGGCATGATTTAATACTGCATTTGCAATCTCCTGGGCATTATTCATTTTCAGATTTAGAATAAATTCATTCATATATTCCTCTTTCTCTTCACCAGGTATACAATCAATCACACCGTCTGTTGCCATAACAATAAAATCCCCATCGTAAATTTTTCTGCTAATCACTTCATAATCCATGTGATTAATAATTCCTGCCGGTAATGTAGTAGAGGTTATTGTTTCCACATCATTATGCCTTTTGAGAAATGTAGAGGATGCTCCAATCTTAATAAAGTCACAAAATCCTCCATAGAGGTTAATTACACTTAAATCAATGGTCGAAAAGGTTTGTTCTCCGGACTTTAACACAAGTATAGAGTTAATAAGCTTTATTGCCGACTCTTTTCTAAAGCCCGCTTCCATAAATTGCTCCAGCAGCTCTACAACGGATTCGCTCTCTTCACAAGCTCTCTCTCCAGTTCCCATACCATCAGATAGTGTCATAATTAAAGTTCCTGCATCCGGGTAAATAAATGAGTAGTTATCGCCTGATACCCTGCCTCCTTCTTTTGTCATTTTGGCAATACCCGTCATCGCTTTATAGTCGGCATCCTCAACAAAAATAAACGTATCATACTCTTTACCAATTACATTTTTGCACCGATCAGAGGGGCGCATTCTTTTACTTATGGCATCACTCATAATACTGGCTACTTCTTTGGATGTGATACATCTTCCCTGATTCATTTTAGCTGTAATATGAATTTCTTGTTTTTCACTACGTTTTTCATAAACAGCTATTTTTTTAACATTGATATGATTGCTTTTGAGTACATACATCATTTTGGATTTAATGGCTTCTGTGTTTCTTGCTGTTTTATATAAATCATTTGAGAAATCATCTATGATATTAGCCACTTCGCTTAATTGTTCCGCTATGGCCGCACGACTTTCTGCCATTCTATTATTCCAAGATAAATTTAATTTAGCCACTTCTAGAATTCTTTTTGTTTCAAATAGAAAATGATCCAAACAGATACATCTATTCTTAAATCCATCTGGTATTTCATGAAAAGTAATTGTCCCATTCTTCTCCACAACTTCCATAATGTGATGAGCACCTTGATAAGTGTCATAAAAATTACTATTCCAGCAGAGATTACAATTGCTACAGTCTTTACAAAGCTTTTCTGAAAGTTCGTCAAACAGTTCATTTTTATCTTCCTTTTCAAGGCTGTCTTTTGTCCCTGAGATGGCTTTAAAAGTAGCTGCAAGATTTAAAAATGAATCCGAGAACTCTTTTAATTTGCTTTTTTCTAAACTCTGCATAGTCTGATTGACAAATATTTCGTCTTCATTTTTTTTATCATTTTCTCCTCTTCCCACTATGGTTTTTGGCAGTAAGAAAAATAGCACTGCACAAGAAATTAATGCCCCAAAGCCCGATATGTTTAGAGCACTGTTTTTATATAATTCTGAAAGTATAATTACACCTGCCGAATACATAAAAAAAGTAACAAGTCTTCCCATCTCACGAAAAGTACCTGCAATTATGCCAATCATACACATAAAGCCGATTTGATTAATCTCACCACTTCTTAAAGCCATAATAATACCACAAGCAGCACCAGCAATAGCTCCATATCCTGCTCCATATTTGTAAGCAACTATAAGGACCATAAACAATGCAGCTGTCACAGATACTGAAAACCCTATGGAACTAAAGTCTGGTATTCCATAAATAATTGCTCCTAACAGCACTGCAAGACTAATAACTTGTTCATTACTAAAAGCTTGTCCCTCTATTCCATGTAAAATAGGGTCCAAACCTTTTCTAAATATTAAGGATGAGGCAAAAATAATAACGCCTTCTAATACACCCGTCCATATGTAGTATTGTAAATTATCGCTCATCAATCCATAAGATATGGTCATGACTGTTGTTATACCACCGCTTAAAATCCCTGCCATAACTATGTTTACTTTTTTCTTACTATATTCCACCAAAGCAACAATTATAGTAAATACCACCATTGCTATGGCATACTTAATTACATCCATTCCCGGCATTTTGGTAAACATACCCATTATAACTGAGATTAAGATCAGGATTCGTCCCTTAGGTTCAATATATACGGCGCTAAAAT
>DALYNO010000041.1:3315-7093 GCA_031975295.1 Anaerocolumna sp.
TTTATTCCCATAAAAACAGCCCTTGCTAGTACTACCCCAATTAAGTTAATTAAAACTTTCCTCATATTAAATTCCTTCATTTTCTGCTATCCTCCTCAGGAAGTTGATTATCTAGGTTTTTAAGATTTACCCGCTAGGTCTGTATTATAAATTTGTACTTTTAAAATGTTTGTCAAAAATACGAGGCATTCAGGAAAAAGTTTTTGACAATAACTGCTTTTTGGGAAGGCTAGAATCGAATCAAGAGAGTTAATTGAATTTAAGAAACTAAGAATATAAGTAGGTAATAACAAATTATGAAGGCTAGAACATCAGGTTTTAGGGGGAATGATTATAAGGAGCACTCACTTTCATAAGAAGAACAAAAAAACCTGTCTCAATCCACTTTAAGTAGATTAAAACAGGTTACTATATAGCGAAGGACGGATTTGAACCGCCGACACCGCGGGTATGAACCGCGTGCTCTAGCCAACTGAGCTACTTCGCCACAGATACTCAATTAAGATTTCTCAAAACTGACGAAGTACATTATAACTTTATTTTGTAAGCTTGTCAACAAATAAAATCAAATAATGAAAACTTATTTATTTCAGTTGCTTGGTTCAAATATAATTTCATCTTTATAAACTAGTCCAAACTTTTCTCTTGCCATATCTTCAATAAACTTTAAGGTCTGCATATAAGCTTTCTGCTCTTTAATTTCTGCAGACTTTTCAGTTTCTTTGTCAATCAATTTCTCTAATTCTGTTATGCGGGCAGAAGTCTTGGCACTTGCCAAATCCATTTCCTGGGTTTTAAGCGTAACAACACCGCATATGATTAGTACCATTATTGCTGTAAGTCTAAGGCCTGTCCTTCGCCTTTTTCCCTTTCCCTTCATTTTCATCCCCCATCTGTCCAATCTGTGAGTTTGCCTCTATTATGTAATTTACTCTATTTCATTCATATCATTATCATTTACCGTTATTTTACTCGTTTTACTCGTTTTTTTCAATGTTTTTCGTAAGTTTTTTGTAAGTTTTTTTATTATTGTTGTAATAAATTTCGTAAACTTTCTTAATTTTTTTAATAGGAACTTAAAAGGTTGTAATATAAAGTTTATTACTGCAACTATCACATTCCTTATTGCAATTAAAATACCCGCTGTTATATCAACAAAATAATTGCTAAAAATATGGTGATATAGAAGCATGCCAATTAACATCCCCAATATAGAAAAACCTCTAATAATCCCGTCATTTAGGTTAAACATCATATTAAATATTAGTAGACTTGCAATTACCCAATATATCAAATCTTCCACAGCTACAAAAAAACTATTATGGCTAATTAATCTTCTCTCTATCCGCAGAAAATCATAAATGACAAGCAAGAACACCCCCCATAATACAGAGGTCCCAAAAAAACGTAGTTCCACCAAAATAGCTCCATTCATAGCAGACTCTCCTTATTTTCTACTTAAATAATCTGCTAATCAATGATTCACCGGATTTAGAATAGCTATTAGAATCTGAATAAGTTAAACTGTCGATTCTGCCATCTACATCAACTTCACCTTTTTCAAGAGTCAAGCGGTTAACATGCAGTTCATTTCCACGAATCATAAGTATGCCTTGTTCCGTTTCTAAAAGTACCTCTCCGGCATCAAAGCTAAGGACATCTTTTACCCCTGTTATTGCAGCTGAACTTCTGGCATTTAGACTGACTTTGTGATATTTTTGAACCGGTTGTTTCTCCTCCATAAAAAGCCTCCTAATATACTTTATATTAAGTATATTAGGAGACTCTTCATTTCATGACAATAATTTATACTTTTTGAATTTATAGATACTTAAACAGTTCCTTGGCTTCATCTTTTCTCACAGTTTCAGCAACATCTAGTACTTGCACTTTAACTGTTTTACTGCCAAATCCGATTTCAATTTCATCATTCACTTTAACAGTCGCAGATGCTTTGGCTGGTTTTCCATTTAATAAAACACGTCCGGCATCACAAGCTTCATTGGCTATTGTTCTACGTTTGATTAATCTTGAAACTTTCAAAAATTTATCTAATCTCATTATGCTCCTATCCGTTTCTAATATAAGAGGCTTATTCGCTTTTCTCGCTTTCCTGCATAGGACATATAAATCTCCTACGTTTTTTTAAGCTTTATATTGTTTACTGTAAAGAAATAAAATATTTAATGTAATGTAATGAAATAAAAAAGAAGCTGTCCTAAAAATTGTCGCTGAAATCCATCAGGATTAAAGGACATTTATCTTTAGGCAGCTTCTCTAGGTTGTCATAGACTATGCGTTAATAACATCTTTTAAAGCTTTTCCAGCTTTGAACTTTGGAGCTTTAGATGCTGCAATCGTAATAGCCTCTTTAGTCTGAGGATTTCTTCCTGTTCTTTCAGGTCTTTCAGAAACTTCAAAAGTACCAAAACCTACTAATTGTACTTTTTCACCTTTTGTTAACTCTTCAGTAACAACGTCAATGAAAGCTTTTAAAGCTTTTTCTGAGTCCTTCTTGGATAATTCTGTTTTTTCTGCAATTGCTGCAACTAATTCCGCTTTGTTCATGGATAAAACTCCTCCTCTAAAAGTATTTTATATTTTATTTGTGTCCTAGTCAAAACTCTTACTCACTATCGGACAATTCAGCCAAACTCCTGCCTTTTTCCCTTGACATTCGTTCAATATCTACAAATCTATTTATAAACTTATTAGTGGCATTTGTCAAGGAATTTTCTGCATTTAGTTGTAAAAACCCAGACAAATTTACTATTAAAAACAGCAGTTTTTCATAACTATCATTAATCTGAGTCAAATTACCTATTTCTTTACTCTGTTTTAATGTGAAAAGACTCTTTTCGATATGATTTATAACCTCCTCAAAATCCTTATATCCATACCCTGCATCCAAAGCTTTTTTCTGAACTTTTTCTGCTCTTATATTTGCCGGAAGAGATTTAGGAACTCTTACTATACTCTCAGAAACAGTTGTTTCTTTTTTCTCTTCTTTCTTAATTTCCTCCCAGTTCTTAAGTACTTCCTGGTCATCTTTTACATAAGCTGTTCCAAAAACATGGGGATGCCTTGTAATCATTTTATTGCTGATTCCTGAGATTACATCCTCAATATTAAATTCATTTTCTTCCTGGGCAATAGCGGTATGTAGCGCAACTTGCAAAAGCACGTCGCCTAGCTCTTCACAAAGATTTTCTAGGTCCTGTCTTTCTACTGCATCAATTACTTCATATGTCTCTTCAATCATATACTTTTTTAGGCTTTCATGGGTTTGTTTCCTATCCCAGGGACACCCATTTTCACTTCTTAACATCCTAATAATATCCATGAATTCATCAAATGTATATTTCTTCTCCATATTCCTCTCCTCTTCATGTATGTAAATTATTTTACTTTTATGTGCTGGTTATTGGATTCCTGTTTAATTTATATAAAATCGAGTTTATAATAACACAATTAGTCTATCTTAAACTGCATTATTATAAACTCAATATATGAACTACACTTAAATTCCTTTATTCTAAAATCTTATTGTTCCATCTGTCTTCCAAGAAAATATGCTGCTGTACTTGCTAATTTATTCTCTACATCGCCAAATTTAACTTTAGGGTCTTTTGATAAAAGCACAACAGATCCAATAGCATCACCTTCGCTAATAATCGGCCAAATAACTTGATAGGAATAATCTGTATCATCGTCTGCTACAATTCGTATAAACGTTTTATCATCTTTAGCTGCAAGAACATTTTCTCTTTCTTCAATT
>DALYNO010000041.1:7103-14424 GCA_031975295.1 Anaerocolumna sp.
CAATTATTCGTTCCAAATCCTGTGTGATAGCTTTAGAAAGTAATTCTCTCTTGAGACTTCCCGATGCTGCTACAAATTGATCTTTATCCGAAATCGCAATAATATGTCCTGTAGTCTGCGCTAAGGAATCTGCGTATTGTTTAGCAAATTGACCCAACTCACCGATGGGCGAATATTTCTTAAGTATTATCTCACCTTCTCTGTCAGTGAATATTTCTAATGGATCTCCTTCTCTAATTCTAAGTGTACGTCTAATCTCTTTTGGCACAACCACACGTCCCAAATCATCTATTCTTCTAACGATTCCTGTTGCTTTCATGCTTTATTCCTCCATTTGCGTCTAATCATAATGTGGTACTTATGGTTATTATTGTTTGTCAAAAGGAAGAATTTATACGTTAATAAATAATTTTAGCAAAATTTTAATAATTAGGAATTGGATACCTAACTTCTAAAAGATATAATCCCTCAGGTATTGCAGTCATTCCTGCTAATTCTCTATTTTTGGAATTTAAAATAGAGTGAATGGACTCGGGCTTTCTTTTTCCTTCACCTACTTCTATTAATGTGCCCACAATAATCCGAACCATGTTATATAAAAAACCATTTCCATTTATCCGAATACATATTTCATCAATAGACCTATGGTGAGTTGTGTTTTTTGCTTGAAATATATGAATCCCATATATGGTTCTTACAGTACTTTTGCCATCTTTTCTGTCCGTTGAAAATCCTTTAAAATCATGTTCCCCAACTAAGAAACCAGCCGCTGTCTCCATAGATTTTATATCTAGGGTAGGGTTTAAAAAATAACAATGTTTACTTGTAAAAACAGATTGTCTCTCCCCTATCTCAATGCGATACTCATAAGTTTTCGAAACAGCTCTATACCTGCTATGAAAATTTTTATCAACTTCAATAATACTACAGATGAAAATATCCCTTGGAAGCAATCTGTTCATCTGCTCCCTTAATTCTTCTATTGTTATATTGGAAATTGTATGAAAATTAGCCGTCTGCTCAATTGCATGAACTCCAGTATCCGTTCTGCCAGATCCCGTAATGGTTATTTCCTCCTTCAAAATTTCAAAAAGGCACTGTTCCAGGGTCCCTTGAATGGTTTTTGAGGTAGAAGCAAGGCGCTGCCAGCCATTATATCCACTACCATCATATTGTATTTTTAACATTAGATTTCTGTAAGTATTATTCTTATGTTTGATTTTATTCATATTTACACCTAACTTTGGCAGTGATTTTTATTTTTAATGAATCCCTAGTACTTTTTGGTACTTATATGTTATATTATTTAATAGAATTTTTATATGGAGGTATTACAATGGAATTAATCCAACTTGTGGATGATAGCATAATTACATTTATACATGATAATTTACACACACTTATTTTAGATAAAATCATGATTTTTATCACTTCTTTAGGTAATTCAGGAATCATTTGGATAGCCATAACCTTTTTATTTTTATTATTCAGGCAAACAAGAAAATTAGGCGTGCTCCTTGCCCTATCGCTACTACTGGAACTGTTTTTATGCGATGGCGTATTGAAGAATATTTTTGCAAGACCAAGACCCTTTACCAGGTTTGATGTGGATTTATTAATTCCCCCGCCACACTCCTATTCCTTTCCTTCCGGTCACACTGCCTCTTCTTTTACTGCTGCATTTGTTATTTATCATTACGAGAAAAAGCTTGGCATATATGCAATTATACTAGCCTCTTTCATCGGCTTCTCAAGAATATATCTGTTTTGTCATTATCCAAGTGATGTCCTTGGAGGTATTATTTTAGCAGCATTAATCGCAGCATTTACAATATATGCTTGTAATTTTTATGAAGCTAAATTTCGCAAAAATAATCATTGACTAATTCCTATTAAATAAAAAGCAGTTGTAAATGTTGTATTCCCCTAGGGGAAATCCTTTACAACTGCCATAAAATAACCTGTGATTATGGTGTAGTAGCTTTAGTTGGCGCTACTGTAGGTGTGGTCTCTTCTTCTGTTTTTTCTTCCACAAGATCAGCCAGTCTTATCTGCACCCATACTTTTTCCTCTAAATCAACTTTATAACTTTTGGACCAGTCTTCGTAAAGCTGCCTAAATAGTTTATCCTGTCTCTCAGCGATAATACTTTCTTTCTTTTCCAAAGTGGCATCCTCATCAAAATCACTAACGCAATATATAATATGATATCCATACTGGGTTTCTACAATGTCGCTTAATCCACCAGTTTTTAGTGCAAATGCAGCATTTTCAAATTCACTTACCATTTCACCTTTGCCAAAAGTATACTCCACATTAGAATCCTCTGTGTTTTTTTCTGCAAGTGCTTTAAAATCATCAGTATCTTTGGCTTCCTTTAACACTTCCTGAGCTTTTTTAAGGGCTTCTGCTTTATCAGTATCACTAACAGCAACTTGATTTCCATTGCCGTCATCTTTTACGGTTTTTATCAAAATATGCTGTACTGTAATTTGCTTTGCTTCTTCATTGCTTACATCTGTATCTACATTCATGGTAGCAGCATCATAGACCTTTTGATAGATTAAATTTTCTCTATAAAATTGTTCTATAAGCTCTTTTGTAAATCCGTATTTTTCTTCATCTTCAGAAGTTACATTATCCAAAAACTCTTCTGCATTTTCATCAATGTTAGTTTCTTCTTCATCTGTAAGAGTTATATTATATGCTTCTGCTTTATCATTAATAATTTTGGTCTGTGTTATTAGATTAAGAATCTCTTCCTTAGCCGCATCTTCAAAACTTTGTCCACCCATATCATAGGACCAGATACTGTTACCATAATAAGACTCATAACGTGATTTTATAACCTGAAAATAAATCATTGCCTCACTATAATATACTTTTTCATTTCCTACTTTTACTACCAATTCCCCTGGCTTCTCATCCTCTGTATTTTTTATAGCCTCCGTCACAGTAGGTGTAGCAGTAATTCCCTGTCCAATATCTGATTCTTCAGTTTTCTTCGTATCATTCTTGCAAGCTGTAGTCAATAAAACCAAAGTCACTAAAGTTCCTGCTGCTATTAGTCTTTTCACTTTTTTAATCATCATGTAACTCCAATCTTTTTACAGAGGTATTCTTATAATATAGATAGATTTTCTAACCTGATTAATTAATATAAAATCTTCCCATGGTGAAAATAATCCTTCTTCTTATGCAGTCTTAAAATGTACTTGTTTACAACAAACAAAGGCATTATTTTACAGATAAGTATAAATCATTTTGTATCTTCCATCAAGAGTTTTAGGTCAGATAATAAATTCTTAATAAATTCAAATAAATCCAGTATATCTATCTTCCCATTTTTACCAGTCTTCTTCATTTGATATAAGAAGTAAGGATTTGATTCTGGCACCAGCTTCAAATAAGGTTTATGTTTATCGATAAACACAGGAATCTCTTCAACCTTTAATTTTGCTTTGTTATACATAACCAGCTTAAGTTCCTCATTTCGATAAGTTAAATTCATTACGTAAGCGTCATGACTGATGGCTTTTATTAATGCAATATTTAACAAGTTATTAACAGAAGAAGGCATATCCCCAAATCTGTCCAGGAGTTCTTCTTGCATATCAAGAAGTTCTTCTTCATTCTTAATTTCAGCAATTCTTTTATATACATCAAGCTTTTGAAATTCACTTTTTATATAGGTGGCTGGTATAAATGCGTCAATATCCATATCTACAGAGGTATCAAAAGTTTCTTCTTCTTTGATTTCACCTTTCATAGACCTTACGGCATCATTAAGCATTTTGCAGTATAAATCATATCCTACCGCCTCCATATGCCCACTTTGCTGTGCACCTAAAAGATTACCTGCACCTCTAATTTCCAAGTCTCTCATCGCTATTTTAAAACCCGAGCCCAGTTCAGTAAATTCTTTAATGGCTTGCAGTCTCTTTTCAGCAATCTCTTTAAGCATCTTATCTCTTTTATACATCAAAAAAGCGTAGGAGGTACGGTTTGATCTTCCAACCCTTCCTCTTAGCTGGTACAGCTGAGACAAGCCCAGGCGGTCTGCATCATCTATAATCATGGTGTTTACATTAGAGATATCAAGGCCAGTTTCTATTATGGTAGTGGAAACCAATACATCAATTTCACCATTTATAAAATCAAACATAATACGCTCTAGCTCTCTCTCACTCATTTGACCATGCGCAAATGAAACATTGGCTTCTGGAACTAGTTTTGCAATCTTTCCAGCCACTTCATCTATACCATTAACCCGGTTATAAACGAAATATACTTGACCGTCTCTTGCCAGCTCTCTGTGAATCGCCTCTCGTATAATTTCTTCATTATGTTCCAAAACAAAAGTCTGTATTGGCATTCTATCCACAGGTGGTTCTGTTAAAACACTCATATCTCTAATGCCAATAAGGCTCATATGAAGTGTTCTTGGAATAGGCGTAGCTGTTAAAGTTAGTACATCTACATCACCCTTAAACTGTTTTATCTTTTCTTTATGAGCAACACCAAAACGTTGTTCCTCATCAACTATTAATAGCCCCAAATTACTAAATTGTATATCTTTTGATAAGACTCTGTGTGTACCAATAAGAATGTCTAATTTGCCCACTTTAAGGCGCTCTATAACTGCTTTTTGCTGGGCAGGGGTCTTAAACCTGGAAAGCATATCAATACTGATAGGAAAATCCATCATTCTTTGAACAAAAGTATTATAATGCTGCTGTGCCAATATAGTAGTAGGCACTAGGATAACAACTTGTTTACCGTCAGATACTGCCTTAAAAGCTGCTCTGATAGCAATTTCAGTCTTACCATAACCTACATCACCGCATACCAAACGATCCATAATTTTTGAGCTTTCCATGTCTCTTTTTGTATCGGATATTGCTCTTAATTGATCATCTGTTTCTTCGTAAGGAAACATTTCCTCAAACTCATTTTGCCATACTGTATCCGCTCCAAACTGGTAACCCTGTTTTTGCTGTCTGGTTGCATAAAGTTCAACCAGTTCTCTGGCAATTTCCTTTACTGCACCCTTTACCTTTGTTTTTGTATTCTTCCACTCAGGCGAATTAAGCTTGTTTAGTTTTGGTTTCTTAGCATCTGCACCGGCATATTTTTGAATCACATCAAGCCCAGTAGCTAAGATGTAGAGCACACCTCCACCACCATACTCAATCTTAATATAGTCTTTTGTAACCTTATCCACTTCAATCTTTTCTATGCCTCTGTAAATACCAAGTCCATGATTTTCATGAACAACATAATCCCCAACATTTAAGTCTGTAAAGTTTTGTATCTTCTTACCATCATACTCTTTTATTTTCTTTCTTTTCTTCTTCTCTACACCAAAAATATCACTTTCAGAAATAATAACAAGGTTAATCAGAGGGTATTCAAACCCTCTATGAAGATTACCATATATGATCATGATTTCGCCTTTTTGAACAATCCTGTCCATATCTTCACTATAGAAAGCATTAAGGCCATGTTCTCTTAAATCTTCACTCAGGCGCTTGGCCCTTGTCTTTGATCCGGATAATAAAAGTACCCGGTATCCACTCTTCTTCCACTTTAGCAAGTCCTGTACTAGAATGTCAAAGTTATTATTATAGGGATTTACTGATCTGACTGTAATATCCCATTTTCTCTTTATATTAAAATGCTGTATTTTATAATCCATGGTGCTTAAAAGCAGCACATTTTTTTGATTTAACAACCCTAAGAGTTCTTTATAACCATAGATTGCATCACTTTGACCAGGTAATATATACCCCTTTTCAATTCTGCCAATCATACCTTCTCTGAATTCCTGCTCAACCGCTTCGCCTTTTTCAGCGATACGTAGCGGTTCATCAATAAAAACAATAGAATTATCCCTGGTGAAATAATCAAAAAAGGATACTGTATTATCAAAGAAATATTTAATATAACTGTCAAGACCTACAGAGCCTTGAAAACTTTCCAGATTTTCTTTGAATTCATCTATGATTGTCTTAATTCTAAAAGCTTCTTCCGTTTTTTTGCTCTCTCTTAGTTTGGCAACATATTCCTTTTTTTCTTCTTCAATCTTTTTCATACCCATGGCTATTCGATCTTTGGTAAGAATAATTTCCGCCGCAGGATATATGCCAATTTCTGAAATTCTCTCTATTGACCTTTGACTTTCCACATCAAAGGATCTAATAGAATCTATTTCATCTCCCCACAATTCAATTCTATAAGGACAGTCCAGAGTTGGTGGAAATACATCCAATATACCACCCCTAACAGCAAATTCACCAGGTCCTTCAACCTGACCCATTCGTTCATAACCTAAGTGTATTAATTCTTCTACAAGCTTAGTTAAATTAACGGTGCCGCCTTCTTCCAATTGAATTACCCTCTGGTTAAGAAAGTCCAATGAAAGTATTTTATCCATACCGCCATCCAAGGTGGTTATAACAGTTATGGGTTCTTTGTCTATTAATTTCTTTAATATCTTAAGACGATCCCTTACAATAGCATTACCGTGTATATCTGCACTATAAAAAATGATATCTTTGGCTGGATAAATATATACATTACGATCATATAACTTATAATCCTCATATATTTCCTTTGCTTTAATATCATTGTAAGTAATAATCAACTTCCAGGGTATACCTTCACTCAGGCCTGCTATTAAGTGGCACTTTTGAGAATCGATACAGCCTGTAATTTGCACTGGTGTATTCTTAAGTTTTATGTTTTCCTCTATGTCACCAAATTCTTTCAGTTCTTTCAAAGGATTTGTAAAGGTTTTCAATGTGATGCCTCCTTATTCATTCAACTGCATTCGTCAATCAGAAACCAGGAATTATTCTTTCCTGTTATATAGATTCATGGCACTGTCTAATCCATCTTTTATAATGTCTTTTACTGCATGGGAGGATTTAAGAATAGCATCTTTTATAACAACCGCATCTACACCTTGAAATCTAGATAGTACATAATCCGCTAAGTCCCATCCTTTCGGCTTGTCGCCTACACCGACCTTAATTCTTGGGAATTCCTGGGACCCAAGATGAGCGATGATACTTTTAATGCCGTTATGCCCGCCTGCACTACCTTTGGAGCGAATTCGCAGTTGACCAACATCAAGGCTTATGTCATCATAAATAACAATTATATTTTCATTGGGTACTTTATAAAAATCAACTAATTCTCTTACACTTTCGCCACTTAAGTTCATATAAGTCTGGGGCATAGCAAGGACTACTCGCTCCCCTTCTATAACACCCTTACCACATATTGCTTTATGTTTTTTATAATCCAGAGGAATATT
>DALYNO010000042.1:0-4492 GCA_031975295.1 Anaerocolumna sp.
GTACAAATTGCCAATGAAAATTTATATAATAGGGCTTTGTCGGGCAACTCATAAGATGAGCTGGGGTCAAATAAAGCGAAGTGAAGGATCTGTTTACTAATCTGTTTAGCCCAATGCATCAGAGCATTAGATGCCTTATGTATTGGAATATGACCCGCTAATTTGTATAGTCAAGAATGTAGACATGATAAAAGAATGAAATAAAATGAAGAGAAAGAAAGGTTGCCACAAAATGATTTATTTCCTCTTTTTTATTTGTGGCAATAATGCAGGTAGAGCTGCATTAAAATGGGTGTAAAATATGCATGTAAAAAGTGTTAATTTGGAGACAGTTTGTGGTATTACCAGTACCTTGCCTGAAAATGATAAAATAGAGATTGCCTTTGCAGGCAAATCAAATGTTGGTAAATCATCATTAATAAATGCACTGATGAACCGCAAGTCCTATGCTAGAACATCTCAACAGCCTGGCAAAACCCAGACCATTAACTTCTACAACATCAATGAGGCATTGTATTTTGTAGATCTTCCCGGTTATGGATATGCAAAGGTGTCTGAGGAATTAAAGGCTAAATGGGGCCAAATGATTGAAAGATATCTTAAGAAATCTGTCCAATTAAAAATTCTGTTCTTATTAATTGATATAAGGCATGAACCTTCAGCTAACGATAAGAATATGTATGAGTGGATTGTATATCAAGGTTATCAGCCAATTATTATAGCAACGAAATTTGATAAGATTAATAGAAGTCAAAAGGATAAGCATATTAATATGCTTAGAAAAGGTATAAATGCACCTAGCACAACGAAAATTATTCCATTCTCAGCACTGAGCAAACAAGGCAGAGATGAAATATGGGATTGTATTGAAGAAGTGTTACTGGCTCATACTGGTTCAGAAGAAATTGAATAAGAAATAACTAAAGAAATAGAAAGGAAATGAGTCATGTTTGAACCCATGATTCACTTCCTGATTTATTCTATATTTAACTTTCCTTTAGAAGATTATTTAATACATAAGCATAGATTTCCTGACTTTTACTTCTCCAGTTGTGGGTGATTTTAGCAGCATCTTCTTCTGTTGGAACGGCAATGCTTAAGTCTATGATGGAATCCTCTTTTTCTAAAACGCGCAGATGAACCATAAACTCCCCTTTTTTTGTTTCAAAGTATTCCGAACGAGTGGATACTTCATCACGTAGTGAATATCTGTTATTTCTTAAATATTCCATTAAGTCATTTTGTATGGCAGAAGAAATCATATACCCAAAAAAAGATAATGTTTCACGTCCAGTATCAGTTATGCGATATAGGGAGCTGTGTCCAATTGACTCAACAGTACATAAGTCAGCTTCTAGTAATTCTGATAGGGATTGCTGTATACTAAAGTAATTTGTATAGTCCTTGTCCAGGATGATATTAGAAATTTGCGCATTGTTTAATGGAAAATCTACTTTATCCAGTAAGAATAATATGATTAATTTGTAAAGAGTAAAAGCATCAGATTGCATAGGCACACCTATCTTTCTTAATATTGTCCGGTAGTTACTTTGGATTATTATTTAATTTTCTGCCTTGCCAGGTCTCTTTTTGTTTTAGTGCTTTGTGAAGGTCATTTAACACAGATTTTTTATTACCGCTCCATTTAGGTGCAATTAGTAAATTCTTGGGACCGTCACCAGTTACTCTGTGTATTACAATGTCTTCAGGAATAATTTCAAGAGCGGATATTACAAGGTCAATGTAGTTCTCTTTTGTTAAAACTGGAAAGGAATAGTGAGCCAAATCCGTATCTTCTAAAACATGGAGCAGTTGTAATTTAATACCATTCACCTGTTGGCTTGCAACATAGGATACGGATTGAAGAACTTCATTCTTAGTTTCACCAGGTAGTCCTAATATTAAATGTACAATAATTTGTATGGATAGTGCTCTAAGATTTTTTACAGCCTCTTCAAAAACAGATAAAGAATAACCTCTTCTTATAAAAGTAGCCGTTTCTTCATGACAGGTTTGCAGGCCTAATTCTATCCAAACAGGTTTTATACCATTTAATGCAGCAAGGAGAGATAGTATATCTGGGTCTAAACAATCTGGTCTGGTAGCGATTGATAAACCCACAACTTCCTGGTGGTTAATTGCTTCATAGAAAATATTTCTTAAATATTCTAATTTACCATAAGTATTGGTATAAGCCTGAAAATATGCTATATATTGTGCTGTGGGCTGTGGGTCTGCTCTATATTGCTCTTTAGAGGGGGGGAGTTTTGACAATATTAAGTTTTTACCTTCTTCAATCTGTTCAGTTATGGTAAGCAAAGAGGAGGAAGCAAAGTCACCAGAACCTCCCTTGCTGCAAAAAATACATCCACGGTCACCTTTGGTTCCATCCCGGTTAGGGCAGGTCATACCTCCATCTAAAGATATTTTATATATTTTTCTTCCGTAAAGTTGTTTTAAATAATAATCAAGGGAATAATAAGGTTTTTCACCCCATTTTTTCATGCATAGCTCCAATCTGTCTAGGGTTAATTATAATGCCTGAAATTGCAGGATTATAGTTGGAAAGCAATTTATGAATAGGATATGATAGTATTTATATATGTGCTTTAACAGCATCACTAACCACTTGACATACTCGGGTGTCAAAGGGCTGTGGCAAAATATTATCTTCATTTAATTCTTCCTCTGAAATAAGACCAGCAATGGCAATTGCAGCAGCAAGTTTCATTTCTTCAGTTATTTGCGTGGCCCTGCCTTCTAGTGCACCTTTAAATATTCCCGGAAAGGCAATAACATTATTCACTTGATTAGGGAAATCTGATCGTCCAGTGCCTACCACTTTAGCACCAGCCGCCTTAGCAAGTTCTGGCATAATTTCCGGTACTGGATTAGCCATTGCAAAAATAATGGCGTCTTTGTTCATGGAAGCAACCATTTCAGAAGTAACGATATTAGGTGCAGAAACACCTACAAAAATATCTGCATTAATAAGAGCATCGCTTAAAGAACCAGTTTGATTGGTTAAATTAGTCACTTTCATTAATTCTTCCTGCATCCAGTTCAGCCCCATACTATCAGCAGCCAGGATACCTGATTTATCGCATAGTATTAAGTCTCTAAAGCCATAAGACAGAAGAAGTTTGGCTATTGCGATGCCAGCAGAACCAGCGCCATTTATTACTACCTTACAATCTTCTTTATTTTTACCGGTTACTTTAAGGGCATTCATAGCACCTGCAAGTACTACAATAGCTGTACCGTGCTGGTCGTCATGAAATACTGGAATGGTAAGCATTTCCTTAAGACGTGCTTCAATCTCAAAACATCTGGGAGCTGATATATCTTCTAAGTTTATACCGCCAAAAGCTGGTGCAATATTTACAATGGTTTTAATGATTTCTTCAGTATCCTGTGTATCCAGGCAGATAGGAAAGGCATTCACACCACCAAATTCTTTAAATAGTACTGCTTTGCCCTCCATTACAGGCATGGCAGCGAGAGGACCAATATTGCCAAGACCTAGCACAGCACTACCGTCAGATATAACAGCTACCGTATTAGACTTAAGAGTATATTGATAAGCAGCATTGGGATCTTTAGCAATTACTTCACAAGGACTTGCAACACCTGGTGTATAGGCAAGTGCTAAATCTTCCCTGGTTTTAACTGGACATTTTGAAACAGTTTCAATTTTTCCCCTCCATTTTTCATGAAGAAGTAAAGCTTGTTCGCTATTTGTCATTGGAAGGACCACCTTTTCTAATTTTAAACTAAAGATATCATAACACTTAGGGTATGGTAAATCAAGCTAATTTCCCCCGGTTTAAGCACAAAGGAGACTTACTCGCAGCATATAGGATAATTGGCTAATATTGTTATAAAGATTATAAAAAAAGCTTTTTTTTATACCAATACTGTTGTATAATTAGAGCAGTAATATATTTTGGGTATTAAATTCATAAGAACTTTCTAAATCATTTCGAAATCCATTCCCAGTGAAAACCAAAATAATTTTATACTTGTAAAGGAGCAAGAATTCATGGAAGCACAGTTTAGTGATATGTCCTTAACGGAGCTTAGAGCATTAGCAAAAAATAAAGGTATTAAAAGCGTTACTTCATTACGTAAACAGGAATTATTGGATATATTAAGTAAAAGTGAAGTAGTTACAGATAAAATTATGGAGGGTTCAGCACAGGTGAATGATCAAGTGGAAGAAATGGCACCCAATAAAATGAACGAGCCCACCACTTTGAAAGAAAAGGCTTCTAAGCCTGTAGCGAAGGAAGTCAAAACGAAAAAGGCATCTGTAAAGACAGCAGATATAATAAATAAAGCAGAGAGTGCTACATCGGAAGCTGTAACAAAACCTGCGGATACTGTAAAAGCAGCTGTTAAAAAATCAGAAGACAATATAAAAACAATAGAGGCAGCAAAAACAATAGAGGCAGCAAAAACAATAGAGGCAGCAAAAACAATAGAGGCAGCA
>DALYNO010000042.1:4592-13567 GCA_031975295.1 Anaerocolumna sp.
AAAACAGTAGAGGCGGCAAAAACAATAGAGGCGGCAAAAACAGTAGAGCCAGCAAAAACAATAGAAGCAGCAAAAACAATAGAAGCAGCAAAAAACATAGAAACTGCTAAAACAGTAGACCCTAATAAATCAGTTGAGGAAGGTAAAACCACTACAACTCAGCTAAAACGTAATAATAGAAATTATGGTGACGATAATAAGAACAATTACAACACCAATAATAATACAATCAATACCAATGGCACAGAAGGATATAACAAGAGAAATAATCATTCCTATACTGAAAATAACAGAAATGCTAGTCAGAATCATGTAAATCAGATTGCTTATACAAATTCCTATAATACCAGCCAGAACGCAAGCCAGAATGCAAACCAAAACACAAACCAAAATACAAACTCAATTACACCTTCAAGTGATGGTGATTATCGAAAAAATACAAACTACACACCTAATAATTTACCAGCTGCTGAATCCGAGCAACTTGATAGCGGTGAAACAAAAGAAGGTATCCTTGAAGTAATGCCGGATGGATATGGTTTTATTCGCTGTGATAATTACCTGCCAGGAGAAAATGATGTCTATGTATCTCCGGCTCAAATTAGAAGATTCGGTCTTAAAACAGGAGATATTGTTGTTGGTAATACTAGAATTAAAAGTCAGTCCGAGAAGTTTTCAGCACTTTTGTTTGTTAAAAGTGTGAATGGATTCCATCCTCAGGATGCACAAAGACGTAAGAAATTTGAAGATTTAACACCGGTATTTCCTAATGAAAGAATACATTTAGAAACACCAGGTTCTAATGTATCCATGCGTATGGTGGATTTGGTTTCTCCAATAGGAAAAGGGCAAAGAGGTATGATAGTATCCCAGCCTAAAACAGGAAAAACAACCCTGTTAAAGCAAATTGCCAAAGCAATTACAACAAATCATCCAAATATAAATTTAATAATACTCTTAATTGACGAACGTCCAGAAGAGGTAACAGATATTAAAGAATCCATTGAGGGTAGAAATGTTGAAGTAATATACTCAACCTTTGATGAATTGCCAGAAAATCATAAACGAGTTTCAGAAATGGTAATTGAACGCGCTAAGAGACTTGTAGAGCATAAAAAAGATGTTGTTATATTATTAGATAGTATTACAAGACTTGCAAGGGCTTATAATCTTACGGTGCAAGCAAGTGGAAGAACTCTGTCAGGTGGTCTGGACCCGGCAGCACTTCATATGCCTAAGAGATTCTTTGGCGCTGCAAGAAATATGAGAGAAGGCGGAAGTCTTACGATACTGGCAACTGCACTTGTTGATACCGGCAGCAGAATGGACGATGTAGTATTTGAAGAGTTTAAAGGCACTGGAAACATGGAATTAATGCTTGATAGAAGTCTTTCAGAAAAAAGAATTTTCCCTGCAATTGATCTTACTAAGTCCAGCACCAGAAGAGATGACTTACTGCTGACACAATCCGAAATGGAAGCCACCTACCTGATGAGAAAAGCTTTTAATAGTATGAAATCAGATGATGCAGTTGAGAGAATTATTGATATGTTCTTAAAAACTAAGACAAATGCAGAATTTATTGAGACTATCAAAAAGACGAAAATTGTATTTTAGGTATTGCATTCAGATACAAGCTATGCTATAATTAAAAAGCTGTTTATTAAGATGATAATACCAGCTTATGTTGGTTTTAAAAAATTAGTTTGTTTGTAAAGAGGTGAAAACATGAAAGAGGGAATCCATCCTAAGTATTTCCAGGCAAAAGTATCTTGCAACTGTGGTAACGAATTTGTTACAGGTTCAACAAAGAGTGATATCCACGTAGAAATTTGTTCTAAGTGCCATTCCTTTTACACTGGACAACAAAAAGCAGCTTCCGCTCGTGGAGCTATTGATAAGTTCAATCGTAGATATGGTCTTAGTCAAGAACAATAGAATGACGGTAACATATCAAATGTTAAAAATCAGGTTGAGGTTTCATAATCTCAGCCTATTTTTAAATCTTGTTTAAATGTACCTTTGGCTGTATAAAGGGAAGAAAGGATTGATCATATGAAACCATCAGGAATAGGCGGACAAGCAGTTTTTGAAGGCGTAGTGATGAAGAACAGAGAACAGTATGCCGTTGCTGTAAGAAAGCCTGACAATGAAATTGTTGTTGAAGTAAAAAACTATATCAGTATGAAAGATAAAGTAAAACTGTTTAAACTTCCTATATTAAGAGGTGTAGTAACTTTTATAGAAGCGCTAGGAATAGGTGCAAAAACTCTAAAAGTATCTTCAAGTATTATTGAAGAGGAGGAAGATAAAATAGAAAGTAATACAGGTAAAGGTGAAGGTATTATAATGGGAATCACCTTTATACTGTCTATTTTACTTGCAGTAGGAGCCTTTCTTGTACTTCCTGCTTTTATTGCTGATATTCTTAAGGATAAACTAGATTCCACCACCTTTACGGCTATTATAGAAGGATTGATTAGAATAGTATTGTTTGTGATATACATTAGTGCCATATCACAATTAAAAGATATAAAAAAAATATTTATGTACCATGGAGCAGAACATAAGACAATCAATTGTTTGGAACAAGGCTTTGAACTAAACGTTGAGAATGTTAAATGGCAGTCAAAAGAGAATAACAGATGTGGTACTGGATTTGTATTTCATGTAATATTTATAAGTATTATATTATTTATGTTTATAAGAGTTGATACCCAGTGGGTCAGATATTTAGTTAGAATATTATTGATCCCAGTAGTAGCAGGAGTTACATACGAATTCTTACGTTTTGCAGCTGGAAGTAATTCAAAAATAGTTGGGATACTGAATAAACCTGGTATGTGGCTGCAAGGAATTATTACCAAAGAACCTAATGATGATATGATAGAAGTTGCGATTAAATCCATAGAAGCTGTTTTTGATTGGAAAGATTTCTTAGGAATTGATGATTCTACACAGAATTGCCCTTTAAAAGCGGAAAATGCAAATCAGAATAAAAAAGGTACTTCCAACAAAAAGAATCAGCGGAAAGATACTTCAAAAAGTAATAAGTCAACAGCTTCTGCAAATAATAAGAATCAAAGCAAAAAAACTGGTAATAAACCATTAGCCTCTTCAAAAGAACCAAGTAATGCAAAGCCTGTTAGAAATCCTAAGAAGAGTTTACTAATGGAAGAAGATGATGAAATTTTAAGGGCACTAGAAGACATTGTTGCAAGTAAAGAAGAAAGTTCAGATAAGGAATGATATAGAATGAAAACCCTTGAGGAAGCATTAAAGGAAGGATGTCATTATCTTTCTGATAAAAATATACCGGATGCTTCTATAGATGGCTGGCTATTGTTATCCTTCTGTTGTCAAATTGACAGAGCAAAATTCTTTTTAAATAAAGATACCATGCTGACAGAGATGGAGTATAACCGGTACAAAAAATTAATTACATTAAGAGGAGACCATATTCCGCTTCAGCATTTGACTAATGAACAGGAATTTATGGGTCTACCCTTTTATGTGAATGAGGATGTATTAATTCCCAGACAGGATACGGAGATACTTGTGGAAGAAGTTCTAAAAGTATCAACGGGGAAAAACATACTGGATATTTGTACAGGATCAGGCTGTATCATTATCAGCTTGGATAAGCTTTCAAATATAGAAAGTGGATTAGGTGTGGATATTTCTCTGAAAGCTCTTGAGGTAGCGCAGCAGAATAAAAGAGATTTGGATTCCAAAGTCACCTTTGCATACAGTGATATCTATTCACAAATTACAGGAACTTATGATATAATAGTATCAAATCCTCCCTATATTCCATCAAAGGATATACTTACCCTTATGGAAGAAGTTCGAGTACATGAACCCATGCTGGCATTAGATGGGGAAGAGGATGGTTTGTACTTTTACAGAATGATATGTAATCGCTTAAAGGAATTCTTAATACCAGGCGGTTTTATCTTTTTTGAAATTGGTTATAATCAAGGAAAGGATGTGACTGGTCTTTTGAAAGAAGCAGGAATGACAGATATTAAAATAACAAAAGATTTGGCGGGTCTTGACCGGGTGGTTAGTGCCCATTATAAAAAAGAATGTGAGGAACCCTTTACTTAGCGTCTGCGCTTACGGTATAAAGGTGATAAACTAATCTTTAGAATTTAGAGAACGCCTTTATGTAAATAGTTATATAGTTTTTTTTGTTAGCCTTTTAAACGGATAACAAAATAAAAATATTACCTAAACTAGGCAGTTAAGAATGGAGAATCGAAATGTTTGATAAATTAGAAGACCTGTTAATTCGTTACGAAGAGCTTTTAGAAGAATTAAATGATCCACATGTAGTGAATGATCAGCAAAGATATAGAAAGCTTATGAAAGAACAAAACGATTTAATGGAGATTGTTGATAAGTATAAAGAGTACAAAGCAACCAAAGCTAGTATTGAAGATAGTTTGGAAATGTTGGAATCTGAAAGTGACTCAGAAATGAGGGAACTTTATAAAGAAGAGTTAAATAGTTGCAAAGAAAATGTTGAAAAAATTGAAAGTCAGCTTAAAATATTACTTTTACCAAAAGACCCCAATGATGAAAAGAACGTTATTGTTGAAATCAGAGGTGGTGCTGGTGGTGATGAAGCAGCACTTTTTGCCGCTGAATTATTCCGTATGTATTCAAAATATGCAGATACCCAGCGTTGGAAAATTGATATGATGAATCTGAATGAAAATGGTTTAGGTGGATTTAAAGAAGTTGTTTTCATGATCAATGGTAAAGGTGTATATTCCAAAATGAAATATGAAAGTGGTGTACACCGTGTTCAGAGAATTCCAGTAACTGAATCAGGCGGTCGTATACACACTTCCACAACTACAGTTGCAATTATGCCGGAAGCAGAAGAAGTTGATGTAGAACTTAATATGAATGACTGTAAATTTGACGTATTCCGTTCCTCTGGTAATGGTGGACAGTGCGTTAATACAACAGACTCTGCGGTACGTTTAACGCATATACCTACAGGTATTGTAATCTCCTGTCAGGATGAGAAATCCCAGTTAAAGAACAGGGATAAAGCGCTTAAGGTATTAAGATCCAAGTTATATGAAATGGAATTAGAAAAAGCACATGACGCTGAAGCACAAGCAAGAAGAAGTCAGGTTGGAACTGGCGATCGTTCAGAAAAAATCAGAACATATAATTTCCCTCAAGGTCGTGTAACGGATCATAGAATAAAATTAACGCTTCATAGACTTGATTCCATTATGGACGGTGATTTAGAAGAAGTCCTAGACAGTCTTATTGCAGCCGACCAGGCAGCTAAGCTTGCGAATATGAATGAAAATGCCTAACAAAAGCAGTAAAACCGTTGAAGTTTAAAATGATTGAAAGAATAAGAATAGAAAGACTTATATTAGTTTACCTGCTAATATGAGTCTTTTTCTTTATACCTTGTTAGGATTAGCAAATAACTGTAACGTTTATTTAAAGGCTCTTTGTCAAATCTTAAGGAAACAGTTTGAAAAATTGTCTGTAATACTATAAAATAGAATTTATGTGAATACCATATATTATATATTGAAAGGAATGTTTCAAATAAATTAATTTTTATTTGGACCAATAATGCAGACTAGCCTGCATTATACAGTGGGTATAAAAATGATAACCAGCACATCAAACCAGCAGATAAAAAATCTGATTCAATTACAAAATAAAGCAAAAGTAAGAGCTGAGCAAGGTGCTTTTGTAATAGAAGGTATTAAAATGTTTGAAGAATCAATAGCAGGAGGGCATTTAATCAAAGCCTATGTATCTGAAAGCTTTTATATGGACAGGATACAAAATGATCAAGATTTCTTTCATTCATTTTCCCATGAAATTGTTAGTGATGCCATATTTAAAGATATCTCTGAAACCATGACACCACAAGGCATTATGGCAATTGTGAAAAAACCCGATTACAAACTGGAAGACATAATACAAAAAGACAAGTTAAATCTTATGCTTTTAGAAGATTTAAGAGATCCTGGAAACCTTGGTACAATTATAAGAACCAGCGAAGGGGCAGGTTTTGACGGTATTATTTTAAGTAAAACATCCGTGGATGTATTTAACCCCAAAGTAGTCCGATCCACAATGGGAGCTATTTATCGTATGCCTTTGGTTTATGTAGATGATTTTATGGGCATGCTGGATGAACTAAAATCGAAGGGTATTCAAATATATGCTGCGCACTTACATGGAGCCAATTATTATGACAAAGTGATTTATAATGATAAAACTGCTATTATGGTCGGTAATGAAGCACAAGGTTTAAGTGATGAGGCAGCTATGGCATCAGGTCAAAGAGTTAAAATACCCATGGAGGGACAGGTAGAGTCTCTAAATGCTGCAATTGCAGCGGGTATCTTTATGTATGAAGTATATAGGCAAAGAAGATTATAAGCAAAGAAGATTATAGCATAAACATAAATCATTAAATACAGATTAGAATTTGATTAATATCTAAGATTATACAAAACTATCCTTGTATCCTTGTGTAATATGAAGTAAAATAGTATTATCCAATAGAACGAAAGGGGGTTCTTATTCATGGTTTCAACATATTGGTTAATAGCTTTGGCCCTTCTATTAGTAATAGAAATACTAACCTTAGGATTAACTACAATCTGGTTTGCCGGAGGAGCCTTGGTGGCATTTTTAGTTTCGTTAGTTACTGATTCTTTAATTCTTCAGGTAGTGGTATTTCTAGTGGTATCTTTTGTTTTATTATTTTTTACAAGACCTGTTGCCAGCAGATATCTTAACAGTAAGAGAGTAAAAACGAATTATGAAAGTCTTGCAGGTAAAGAGGTGAAAGTTTTAGAACGAATTGACAATTTTAATAATACTGGACTGGTACAAATTAATGGATTGGAATGGATGGCGAGAGCCGTTGATGACGATACTATTATTGAGCCGGGAACCAAGGTTATTATAAAAGAAGTGTCAGGCGTTAAAGTTATAGTAGAAGCAGAAAAGTAGGAATGGAGGGTATTTAGTATGCCAGTAATTATTGGACTTTTTGTTATTGTATTAATTATTTTAGCATCATGTATTAAAATTGTTCCTCAGGCGCATGCCTATGTTGTGGAAAGACTTGGTGGATATCAAACAACTTGGAGTGTAGGTATTCATATTAAATTACCATTTATTGATAAGATTGCTAGAAAAGTTCTTTTAAAAGAACAAGTAGTTGATTTTGCTCCTCAGCCGGTTATTACAAAGGATAATGTAACAATGAAAATTGATACAGTAGTATTTTTTCAAATCACAGATCCTAAATTATTCGCATATGGAGTAGAACGCCCTATACTTGCTATCGAGAATTTAACTGCTACAACCCTTAGAAATATAATCGGTGATTTAGAATTGGATCAAACACTTACATCCAGAGAAATCATCAATACAAAGATGAGAGTCTCTTTAGACGTAGCTACAGACCCATGGGGAATTAAGGTTAATCGTGTTGAACTTAAAAATATTATTCCTCCGGCAGCAATACAAGATGCCATGGAAAAACAGATGAAAGCAGAGCGTGAACGAAGAGAAGCTATTCTTCGTGCAGAAGGTGAAAAAACTTCAGCTATTTTAGTTGCAGAAGGTAAAAAGCAGTCAGCAATTCTGGAAGCACAGGCAGATAAAGAAGCAGCTATACTTCGTGCAGAAGCAAAGAAAGAAGCAACGATTCGCGAGGCGGAAGGTCAGGCAGAGGCAATTCTATCTGTTCAAAAAGCCAATGCGGATGGTATTCGTTTCTTAAATGAATCAAATCCTGGAAATGCTGTGCTGCAGATTAAAAGTCTGGAAGCCTTTGCAAAAGCAGCTGATGGAAAAGCAACAAAAATTATTATACCTTCTGAAATTCAAGGTATTGCAGGTTTGGTAAAATCCTTAGCAGAAGTAAGCAGTGATAAAGAATTGTAATACTTTCTTATCGATTTAAACTTTTGTAATATCAAATATAGAATTAAAAGCTTTGCAGTTATATCATTCTGTAATTATATCCAGGGTGATTTATGACTTGCAAAGCTTTTTTATTGGAGAAGACATTCAATTCATTTTATTGTCTGTAAATATTGGGACAAAAATACTATCATTACTTAAGATAAACTTAAGAATTATAACCTTGATATTAATTTAACGGTGCGATATTATATATTAGAGTTAGAATTGGGAACAATAATCAGAAATGGTTATACTGTTAAATAGATAGTTGCTTTTGTTTATAAAGGGGAGGTTTTGATGAAACGGTTAAAAAGCATGATACAATCGCCTTATTTTATATTGCCATTATTTGCCGTGAAAATGATTGTCTACTATAGCCTAATTGGGGTAGATATTACGGATGTGGTATTTATAATCGTAAGTATTTTAGCCTTTGGCACCATATTTATCTGTTTTTCAAGAAGCAAGTTAAAGTGGAAAAAAGGATTATTTCTCATTGTTTATAGTTTATTAAGTTTGTTGATGTTTGCAGACTCCATGTATTATAATTACTATAATCAGACAGTATCTATAAAACAGTTATGGCAGGCGGCTAATGTTGCTGCAGTTCCAGAAAGTTTTATTGCTACTTTAATACCAGCAAGTTTTTTACTATTTTTAGACATTCCTTTTGTATATTATCATTTTAGAAAATTACTAGCTGAAGACAAAGATAAAATTCAGTTAAGTTATAAGAAAGAGATTAAGTATTTTGTTGCAGGTTTCTGTGCTCTCTTTTTAATAATTGTAATCAATCCATTTAATAGTTCCACATTAGATAAAGTAAACAGTGTAGAGTTTTTCTCAAATCATGTTAATGATATTTATAATGCCATTGCTGAGAATATTGCGCCGGAGGTTGTTCCCCCAGAAGAAGTGTTAGATACAGTTCTGGAAGTAGCAGCTCAGACGGAAGGTGAGAAGTATGAGAATATTGGTAAGGGTAAGAACTTAATATT
>DALYNO010000043.1:0-13553 GCA_031975295.1 Anaerocolumna sp.
CCATTTCAGATGGCTCATAAAATGTACGATTCTTTAATTCGTCCGGAAGATACTGTTGTTTCACATAATGGTTTTTGAAATTATGTGCATATTTATATCCCAGACCATGACCTAACTTGGCTGCCCCTTTATAATGGGCATCCATCAAATGTGTAGGTATGGCTCCGGTCTTTTCATTTTGAACTGCTTCCATAGCTGCATCTATTGCCATGATGGACGAATTACTTTTTGGCGCACAGGCCACATATGCCGCAGCTTGAGCAAGAACTATTCTGCCCTCTGGCATACCAAGTCTTTCGACTGCCTGGGCTGCTGCTGTAGCAACCACCAAAGCATTCGGATCTGCATTAGATACATCTTCTGATGCGCAAATCATAATTCTTCGTGCAATAAACGCCACAGATTCTCCTGCATATAACATTCTTGCAAGATAATAGATAGCTGCATCCGGATCAGAGCCTCTCATACTTTTAATAAATGCAGAGATAGTATCATAATGGTTATCTCCTGTTTTATCATATTTAATCACTCTCTTTTGTATACACTCACTGGCAACTGCCAGGCTAATATGAATGATACCATCCGTACTTCGCTCCGTAGTTAAAATTCCAAGTTCAATTGCATTTAAGGCTGCTCTTGCGTCCCCACCTGCAATATCTGCTAGAAACTCCAGGGCGTCTGGTGCAATATCAGCATGAAAGCTTCCCATTCCTCTTTCTTTATCATACACAGCTCGTTTCAGCAGTTCAATAATATCTTCTTTTTCCAACGGTTTTAACTCAAATAAAATAGATCTTGATAGCAGCGCACCATTTACTTCAAAATAAGGATTTTCTGTAGTTGCTCCAATTAATATAATAGTTCCGTCTTCTACAAAAGGAAGTAGATAATCTTGCTGCCCTTTATTAAAACGATGGATTTCATCAATAAACAGAATGGTTTTTTTACCATACATTCCACTATTATCTTTTGCTTTCGCTATGACCTCTTCCATGTCTTTCTTACCAGCTACTGTGGCATTAATCTGGGTAAATTCAGCACTGGAAGTACCTGCAATTACTCTTGCTAACGTAGTTTTTCCTGTGCCGGGAGGGCCATAAAAGATAATTGAACTTAATTTATCCGCTTTAATTGCCCTATATAATAATTTATCTTTTCCGATTATGTGACCTTGTCCTACTACTTCCTCTAAGGTTTTAGGTCTTAGTCTGGAGGCTAAGGGTGCTTCCTTATCCATATTGCTTTTTCTCATATATTCGAATAAATCCATAGACACCTCTTATTTTTCCTGTTTTTTTTATTCTATTGAAAAATGAAACCTTCGTCAAGTCCTTGATTTATTGAAATCCTGTGATACAATTAAGAAAGCAATTAGAAAGGTTGGTTATATAAATGACAATTCCAAAAGATCCCTTTATACTTTTAAGCTATATTAATACCCAATTACGAGATTACTATAAAACGTTAGATGAATTATGTGATAAATTAGATATAGAAGAAGAGGAACTAAGAAATATACTAAGTATGATTCATTATGAATATATACCTGAACTAAACCAATTTAAATAAGAAATGATACTTATTAACATGCATACGTAATTATATACAGAATTATTGTTACTATCCGTACTTTACACATGCCTGAAAGGAATGATTATAAATGGGGGACAATTATCGTGTGGTCTTAAAAGGCGGCACAGGTGAAATAATTGACAAAAAATCAAAATTTTTAGGATCAATATTTCCTGTTGATTCAGAAGAAACTGCTCTTAGCATTTTAGAGCAAACAAAAAAAGAGCATTATACTGCAGCTCATAACTGTTACGCTTATGTAATTGGTAAGAATGATGAGATTACAAGATGCAGTGATGACGGCGAACCAACAGGAACTGCGGGAAAACCTATACTAGATATTATTCGAAAAGAAGAAATACACAACGCATTAATCATTGTAACCAGGTATTTTGGCGGTACATTACTTGGAACCGGTGGTCTGGTTAGAGCTTATCAAAATGCTGCCAAAGAAAGCCTCCATAACAGTCAAATCATCACAAAAAAAGATGGTACAAAATTAGAGCTAACAACAGATTATAACTTTCTTGGAAAACTCCAATACCTAATAGCACAAAATGGTATTACTATTCTTAGCAATGAATATGCCCAGTCAGTTATGCTGGAATTATTGATTCCTAATGAAATATTGGAGCAATTTAAAAAAGATATTCTGGAATTAACCGCAGGCAACATACAAATTATTGATATGGGTCACTGTTCCTATGGCTATTTATTCGATCAGATTCATATCCTCGTTGCTGAAACAAATGGGCATCCCAAAAGCAAATCTTCGTTTTAATGCGTTTGGGATATACCCGTTCATCCCCTACAATATCCCCGTCCCTAAAAAAATTCCCATTTTAAGCCAAACATTCTGTTACCAAATCATCCACAATTTCTAACATCGTAGCAAGTGTTACTTCATTTCTGCATAACTTATGTACTATGCCTTGCACCAAATCCTTAGAATAAGATATGGGATCAGTGTACTCAGCAATTAAATGGTTCTCCATATGTTGAACTACCTTGATTCCATAAAGCATGATATTTTGTTCACAGCCTCTATTATCTTCTACCAGATAATAGTCAAACTTCACTTCTTTCTCATCCTCCATTGCAATTAGCTTAGTACCTTCTAAATATAATTTTTCCATAGCCCCTCCCTGAATCTGCCAGTTGTTAGTTTTCCATCAATTTAATATGTTATTATCTTGATATTTACATTATATCCACGTTAATAATAGAAGAAAAGAACTATATCTCGCATTATTCGATTTATATCGACACGACTATTCATTATTACACGATAAGTAAAATTTCGATTAATTTTTATAAATATAATCTTCGAAATTGTGAATTTTGTGACATTTTACCGTATTTTTAAACAGGCTACATTTTGTTGCACTGACTATTTTTCACTGTTTTTTCCTAAGAATTCCAAGTCGAAAAAATGTGCTTTTTTTTTCATATCAAGTTTGATATAATAACAGGATAAAGGAGGTTTACTATGGACTTTAGTAAAATAGGAACTACTAGAAAGCAGTTACTGATCAAATCAACTTCCAGAAAGTTGACTTCAAAGTTAGGCGTAACAGTCTTCAGAATATTTTTACTTAGCATTGTTTTCTTGCTAATTATAGGCTCTTTTGCTGGCTTTGGTGTATTAAAGGGACTTGCAGACAGTGCTCCCGAAATTGATCAAATAGATGTAGTTCCATCAGGCTTTACTACCAATATATATGATAAGGATGGTAAATTAATTCAATCCTTGGTTGGTGCAGAAGCTAATCGTGTTTATGTTAATATAGATGATATACCTGATGTTTTAAAAAAGTGCGTGATCAGTATTGAAGATGAACGTTTTTACGAGCATAACGGTATTGATATGAAAGGTATCTTTCGTGCTTTTTTTGTAGGTATTAGTAAAGGTGACTTTGACGAAGGTGCCAGTACCATAACACAGCAGCTTATCAAGAATCAGGTATTTAACGGTGGTGCGGAAGATAATTTCATGGATCGGTTTATTAGAAAGATTCAAGAACAGTATTTAGCCATCCAGTTAGAAGACAAACTAGACAAAGATGAGATACTTGAATATTATTTAAATTATATTAATTTAGGTGCCGGTACGTATGGTGTACAGACTGCCTCCAGACGTTACTTTGGTAAGGACGTAGATAAATTAACATTATCTGAAGCATCTGTAATTGCTGCCATCGCCCAATCACCTACAAATATGAACCCGATTAATCATCCCGACAACAATGCAAAAAGACGTACAAACATACTTGATAGTATGAAAAGACTTGGTTTTTGTACACAGGCTGAATATGATGTAGCTCTTGCTGATGACGTATATTCCAGGATTCAAACTGTTAATGAAGAAACAGGTACTACCTCATATTATAGTTATTTTGTTGATGAATTAATTGAACAGGTAATCGCTGACTTACAGGAAAAGAAAGGTTATACATTCACACAGGCAAGTAAAGCACTCTACAGCGGTGGATTAAGCATTTATACCTCACTGGATTCAGATATTCAGTCTATACTTGATGATGTGTATTCTAATGAGGATTACTTCCCTAAAGTTGGCACCTATTCCTATTGGGAATTGTCCTATGCACTGTCTATACAAACGAAAGATGAAACTACAATTCATTACCATAACAAAGATTTATTGGAATTTGCAGGTTTATCCTCTGCATACTTCTCCAATAAAGAAGATGCTGAGGCTGCTATCGAAGCTTTTAAGGCTGCTAAAGTAGGACCTGGAGATACCATCCTAGCTGAAAATTCAAGCCTTATCATACAGCCACAATCTTCAATGGTAATTATGAATCAAAAAACTGGAGAGGTTGTTGGTCTGATTGGAGGTCGTGGTGATAAAACAGGTAATCGTACACTAAATCGTGCAACCAATACTATGAGACAGCCTGGTTCTACTTTTAAGGTATTATCCACTTACCTTCCTGCACTTGATTCTGCTGGAATGACTTTAGCTTCTGTTATTGATGATGCTCCTTACAAATACCCAGGAACCGATAAGTATGTTAATAACTGGGACCGTGGCAATTATAATGGCTTAACTACTTTAAGAGATGCTATAACCAATTCTATGAATATAGTAACCGTTAAGACTTTAGCAGAAGTTACACCACAGGTTGGTTTTGATTATTTAACAAAGCTAGGTTTTACCACACTGGTAGATTCAAGAACTACAGAGGCTGGAAAAGGATATTCTGATATTAATTTATCCATGGCACTTGGTGGAATTACAGATGGTGTAACAAATCTGGAATTAACAGCAGCTTATGCAGCAATAGCAAATAGTGGAATTTATACAACACCAACGTTTTATACCAAAATATTAGATCATGATAATAAAGTTTTATTAAGTAGTGAGCCTACTGTTAGAAAAGTAATGATGGAATCCACTGCATATCTTTTAACCAGTGCTATGGAAGATGTAGTGAAAAAAGGTACCGGTAAGAGTGTTAATTTCCCTCATATTAATATGCCAATTGCAGGTAAAACAGGTACAACTTCAGATGAGTACGATCTTTGGTTTGCAGGTTTTACGCCATACTATACCGCAACAATATGGTCTGGATTTGATAACAATAAAAAGCAGCTTGATAAGTCCTATCAAAAGATTATTTGGCGAGATGTTATGGAACGAATTCACCAAAAATATGAATTGGAAACTGTTCCGTTTACAAAACCTAATTCTATTGTTTCAGCTCAAATATGTACCAAGAGTGGTAAATTAGCAGTAGAAGGGCTATGTGATCAATACATTGGTGGTTCAACAGTTCGAACTGAATATTTCGCTAAGGGTACTGTACCATCAGAAAAGTGTGATATTCATACCAAAGTGACTATATGTAAAGATACTGGTAAAATTGCTAATGAATATTGCCCAGAATCCTCAGTTGAAGAAAAAGTTTTCTTAACCAAGGAAGAAACAAGTAAAACAGCTGATACAGAATTCTTATTACCAACAGAGACTTGTACAAAGCATAATGCAAATAATAGTAATCCAGATATATTAAAGCCTACCATACCCATTAAAAGACCATCTATTACACCTCCTCCTGCAGCTACCCCTACTGTTACACCTGGCGTAGATTCTAATAATAACGGTGGAACAAACTCAGAAAATGGTGAAGACTATGATTATGATGTGGAATTTTATTATGACTATGGTGATTAATCCATATCGGGGATAAAAGATTAAGTCAAATGAATTATAAGGTGCTGCCTCAATGACTATACAGGTTTATGAGGCAGCACTTTTTAATCTATAGATAACCCCCACATATAATGGAGGGCCATTTTTAATAAAATGCTGTAATTGTATCCTATTATTCTTTCATCTTAGGTTCAAAAATCCATGAGGCAATATAACTAAATATAAGGGCACCTGCAATACCAGCAGAAGTTGCCGTCAATCCACCCTTAAAGACACCAATGAATCCTTCTTTATCAATTGCTTCTTTGACTCCTTTAAACAATGCATGACCAAATCCACTAAGAGGTACTGTAGCTCCTGCTCCAGCCCACTTAGAAAAAGGCTCGTACAGACCGATGGAACCTAATATGGCTCCTAGACAAACAAGACCCACCATAATTCTACCAGGCATTAATTTGGTATTATCCATAACGATCTGGACAATTGCACAAATGAGACCTCCAATGAAAAATGCTATTAAATAATCCATACTTAAATCCTTTCATTCTATTTTCTAATTATAAAGTAAGGTGTAAGATCAGTTTTAACCTTAACTCTTATTCTTACATCATGATTTTTTAAATGTACTGATTTATTCTTCAACGCCTTCAAATATAATACCATGTGCAATTCCTGGTACAGAATTACCTTCGTTAAAGCTTACTGTGGACAGAAGTGCTCCTGTTGGGACAAAAAGAACCCGCTTCCACTCTCTTCTTAACAATTTAGGCAAAACATATCCTGTAAGAGTAACCGCACTACAACCGCATCCACTACCACCTGAGTGTGTGTCTTGGGTGTTTTTATCAAAAATTTCTATACCGCAATCCATATGATTTCCGCTAATATCATATCCATCCTGTTTTAGAAGATCAATTAGTATATCTTTGCCTACATATCCCAAGTCACCAGTTATGATTCTATCATAATAGTCTGGTTGCAGGTTAAAGTCTTTTAAATTTTGTGAAATGGTTTTATAAGCTGCAGGGGCCATACATGCCCCCATATTCATGGAATCTTTTATACCATAGTCTACGATTTTACCAATGGTTGCACCCATAACTCTGATATTTATATTAGAATTGCCTCCATTTGCTGAATCCGGCTTCTTGTTTCCCAGGATAACAGCACCACTTCCTGTTACAGTCCAGGAAGCAGCCAAAGGTCTTTGATTACCATAGGCCAGTGGAAATCTAAACTGCTTTTCAGCACCTGCAAAATGAGATGAAGTTAAGGCAAGTATTTTGTCTGCAAACCCGCCATCAACAAGTACTGACCCTATGGCTATGGATTCTCCCATGGTAGAACATGCACCATAAACACCAAACAAAGGTACTTCCAGATCCATTATACCAAAAGAGGTAGCTATTAATTGACCTAGTAAATCTCCACCAATTAAGTATCTTATATCCTCATTCTTAAGTCCTGCCTTTTGAACTGCAAGATCAGCAGCTTGTTTCATTAATCTGCTTTCTGCTTCTTCCCATGTAGTTCCACCAAACATGGGATCTTCCTCTACCACATCAAAGAAGCTTCCCAAAGGGCCTTCGCCTTCTTTTTTACCCGCCACTGAGGAGCCTGCTAAGATATAGGGAGGGTTACTAAATTGAACGCTTTGTTTCCCTACGGTACGATTTGTATTTTTTTTATCCATTTTATCACCATACCTTTCCAACACCTGTATCTTTCTACAGGCATATATTTTGTGTAATATTCTTTATCAATTTTGTCTTATACTTACCTGTATAAAAAAGGACTTGTATGTGCATTAGTTCACACCCTATACTTTATTTGCATAAAGATAAAAATTTAAGATACTATGCCCATTTTTATTAATATATAATAGATAATGCCTAGTACCCAGGAAGAAAAGATACCATAAAGGATAACCGGTCCTGCTATGGTAAATATTTTGCATCCTATACCAAATACCTGCCCCTCTTTTTTAAATTCTACGGCTGGCGCCGCAACTGAATTGGCAAATCCGGTAATGGGTACTACTGTTCCAGCTCCGCCAAACTTAGCTAATTTGGGATAGATATTTAAACCCGTCAGTAAAACTGAAAGTAGGATCAAAGTAAGGGATGTATAACCACTGGCAATTTCTTCTGATTGTCCCCAATTCAAATATAAGTTATTGATTCCCTGTCCAATTACGCATATAATCCCCCCAACCACATAAGCTTTAAAAAAATTAGCTACCTTATTATGTGTTGGTGTTATATCCTTCACATACTGATTGTATTTTTCTTCTTTGGCTGTCTGATCTTTTTCCTTTATCACATCACCAGCCGTTACCTTTTTATTATCACCTGCCATATCTAACACTCCTTTCTAGTGTATAATTCTTGTATTTATATTTATTTACCAAAGTTAAGAAACAATTGAAAAAAAGCCCCTACACCTTTTCCTAAAGCAAGGCATAATACAATTATTGGAATCCCAACTTTAAGTTTTAATCGATGGGATAATATGGGAAATATTTGAATCACTTCTTCCAACGCAACTGCAAGACAGCCTATAAAGCATCCAGAAAACAATCCAAATATAATCAAACCTATCACACCAAACGGTAACCTTACCTGGAATAAATTGATTATATTTCCTATGGTACAGCCAACTACAACAATATCTTCATATAACATAATCCTTTTGGCTGTATTAGTTCGAATTGCAAGCCTGGTGAGCACACCTATAGCAGTAATAAATGCCACCATACCAGCTGCAATAAGAACCCCTGCTGTTACACCAAAAAGAAACATAAATATTGTTTTAATTAACATCAATTGACTTTCCCTCCCTGCTTGCATTTTCAATAAGGGTTTTATCTAAATCTTCCTCATATACTCTCATCTGCACCTGCATGGGTGTAGGATCGTTTCCTACTTTTACTTTTGAGAAATGATTGAAAAAGATTATAATACCCAAGGGTAAACCAATTGCATAAGATATCTCAAGTATTGTGCCGCCATCTGCTTTTGATCCCATTACAGCCTCATATATAATCTCAAATACTACTTTTACATTAGCATCTTCGTTAAATGTCATAATGGTAAAAGCGGCACCGAAAAAGACAATGCAGGCAACAAAAAATACTTTTACATATTCCCATAGCTTATTTTCTTTTTTAGGCGGCTCATATTCTATAATAAAGTCTGTTTCTCCAATGTTTTCAATTTCAAGATTGGGATATAATCTGGAGATTTGCTCTATTAATTTAAGTATAGAAAATATAAAGTTGGTCTTTTTATCAGCTTTTATTTCCAAAATAATTTGCTGATACAAATTCTCCATAATCTTTGTATCATAACAATAAAGTTTAGCAACATCTTTAATAAGAACAACTTTTTTGCGAACTAAATTATTTTTATTAATCTTAATATATAAGAATTCACTTTTCATATCAGGATCTCACCTCCTGATTATTTGACCATACTAAAGTTCCTTTATAACTCTCCTCTCTTTCACCACCAGTTATAATGATAGCTGCAGTAATTGCAGCGGCTAAAACCAATGTTATCAGGATCGTTACCAAAATTTTATGCCGTTTAAAAACCATACTCTATCACCTTCTTTTCAATAGCATATAGTAAACTATAAATGAATACGCCGAGGACAAGTACCCTCCCGTGGAGCGTTTTCTATAGAATACAATTGTAGAGCAGGTCAGAGGTCGTAAGACTTCTTTCCCCTCATCAAACCGTATGTGAGTTTATCACTCATCATATAGTATAAAGAACAAAGACTGTGCAAAGCACATTCTCGTGCTGAAACGCTGTCGTAGCCTTAAACAGGCTTTTGACATTAATCCTATGATGCCCGGGTCAAATAACCCATTTCATGTTACATCCTAGCAATATGCGCAAATCAGAAAGTCTCATGCTTCCATTCCAATGCATAAGAATACCTAATTCACAGAGAAAAGGTCTTCTCATGCATTTACATAGGCGTATTCCTTTTTCCTGTTTGTGCAAAATACATAAGAAGTGTTTAGGTTGGGCTATTTGACCCGGGCATCATCCTATACATTAAAAAAAGCATCCGTCTTACTTTACGGATGCTTTTTTGATGGATTTCTTATCCATACTATTATCTGTTAGATAAATATTTATATACTGGTAATATTTACATCATCTTTTCTCTCATTTTTAAAAGTATCTTTTTCTCTAATCGAGATACTTGCACTTGAGAAATACCCAGTTCTTTTGCGATATCAGTCTGTGTTCTATTTAAAAAATATCGAAGCCTGATTAATTCCTGATCTTTTTCATCTAAAGATGCGATTGTCTCTTTTAATGCAAGCTTGTCTATCATATTTTCACTTTCATCATTGGTCTGTTCTAACTTGTCTATCAAATAAATTGCATTTCCATCCCCTTGATAAATGGTTTTATAAAGGGATTCCACTTCTGCTCCTGATTCTAATGCCATTACTACTTCTTCTTTGGCAAGGTTAAGTTCTGCGCTGATTTCCTCTAATGTGGGTTCTCTACCATACATATTATTTAATTTTTCTCTGGTAATTCTTATCTTTCCTGCAGTTTCTTTCATACTGCGACTAACTTTAATCACTCCATCATCTCGGAGAAATCTCTTTATTTCTCCCATAATCATGGGTACCGCATAGGTTGAAAATTTAACCTCATAAGACATATCGAATTTGTCAATTGCTTTTATAAGCCCTATGCTTCCAATCTGAAATAGATCTTCTGGTTCATGTCCTCTGCACATAAACCTCCTTACAATGCTCCATACTAGTCCTATATTATCTGTTATTACCTTGTCTCTGGCTTCCTTATCTCCTTGCTGTGATAACTTGATTAATTCAATGGTATCCACTGTTTCACTCCCTTCTTAAAGGTTTCGTAGATTCCCCCGCCTTAGGCAATCATGAACAAGCCTTTTCATCGGTTCTTCAATGGATTTTCTTTTTCATCCTAACTGTGGTTCCTGTCCCCAGCTTTGATTCAACTTCCAAATCATCCATAAAAGCTTCCATAAATGAAAAACCCATGCCGGAACGATCCATATCCGGTTTTGTCGTATATAAGGGCTCCATTGCCTTTTCTATATCCTCAATTCCTTTCCCATAATCTTTGATTTCTATCAATATTTCTTGTCCGCTTATTTTACAGTTAATACTAATTTTCCCTTTTTCATCTTCATAACCGTGAATAATTGCATTGGTAACTGCTTCTGATACTGCTGTTTTAATATCTGCAATTTCCTCCACGGTTGGATCTAATCCAGCCACAAAGCCTGCAACCACCATTCTTGCAAAACTCTCGTTTTTCGATAAACTATCAAATTCTAATAACATTTCGTTAGTATAATCCATACTTATCCTCCTGATTTCCACGCCCCTGTTTTACTTTTGGCTTAATTTAATAACCGCATCTTCAATGGTATCAAACCTCTGGATAATTTTATATAATCCGGATAACCTGAGTATTCGGTCAACACTCTGATTTACACCGGTTACAGCTGCTCTTCCCCCTGACAACATAACCTTTTTGTATCTTCCCATAATTACACCGATTCCTGAACTATCCATAAAATCTGTGCCTGAGAAGTCAAAAATAATGTTCTTAATTGGCTTAGTTTTAATTAGTTTATCTGACTGTTCCCTAATAAATGTTGCATTATGATGATCCAGATCTTCTGCCAATGAAATCACAAGGTTATGTCCAATGATATCGTATCCTGCTGCCACCTCCCTTTCCTTACGCTCAATTGTTTTCTTCTCAATCTGGTTATCCATACTTTCACCGTACCTTACTTCACTTTCCCAAAGAGCATGTCCTACAATGCCTCTTATCAGTGAACCAATTAGGCTCCCTTCTGATTTCCTATAGTCATACAACTACTTCTGTATATATACTATTTAACAACAATACTATTTACTGTCATTTACATATTTTAACATATATTGTTGCTTTCGTCTATAAAAAAAGACTAATCCGCTTTATAAATGGATTAGCCTTTTTCTACATATATTGTCATAATTATTCATGATATCTAATAATTTTAAGTTTATTATTCTAATTCAGCAAGCCTTGAAGTTGCATCACTATTACGACTGGAATCTGCAAAATCGTTTACTATTATAGTATAGTATTCTTTCGCTTTTTCATAATTAGCTTGTTGATGATAGGTTCTTCCAATAAAGTAGATTGCATCAACATTGTTGGGATCATATTTATAAGCATCCAGAAGAATCTCTAAGGCTTCATCATATTTTCTGTTTGTATACAGGCTATGTCCTTCATCATAAAGTGCAGCTGATGCTTTTTCAGAAACAGCGTCTTTAATCTGATTATATAGTGTTTTAGCCTGAGGTCTTTCAAGCTTGGTCTCATCGACTTTGGCCAGTTCTTTTGCAACTGTCTCATAATCAATCTGATTCACATTACCTTTAAGCAATTCATCATTATATAACTTTGCAGTAGACATCAATTCATCGTAAATGGTATCATCATATTCATTTTTAGAATATTCTTCAATTTGTTTGTTTAAATCATCTATCTGACTTTGTAATTCTGTCTTTTCTTTTGTAAGAGAATCAATACTCTGGGTCTGCTTATTCAGTTCAGAGCTATGATTATTTCTGATTTCTTTGATGTCACTGTCATAACCACTTTTTACTGTAGGTACTATTAAAAATACAGTAGCTAACACACCAATAAATACACCAATTACAAGGTTTATAAACAGCCAGATATTAGGCTTATCCTCTTTATAGGATGAACCACGAAATACTGTATTTTCTTTGGGTGTACTTATTTCCTTGTTGGGCGATTTACTTTCTTCTTTTCTCTCCCCGATGAGATCATTTAATTCCTTCATATATCTTAGGGTTGCCGTATTAGATACATCTATTCTTTCTGCCCTAGTCAAATATTTTAGTGCCTTTTCACGCTCACCTGTCTTCATATATAGTAGTGCCAATAATTGCAAAGCCTTCACAAAATGAGGGTTTAGACTTGTCACCTTCTTAAGCTGAATAATGGCTAAATCATCATTGCCTTGTTTGGCAGCAACTAATGCTGCATTATATTTCTTCGTTGTCTGGTTTAACATATCAAGCTTTGTGGGGGTTGATTGAATAGAATTCATGTACTCATCTGCATCATTATGATCCGGTTGAAAATGTTTACTAATCACCCATTCACTCAATGCAGATACAGCTTCACCCAATTCAAAATAAATCAAACCAAGTAAGTTTCTTGCATTTGTATTTCTTTTATTATATTCCAGACTTTTTCTTAACACAACAACAGCACCGGACAGATCTCTTACTTTCGCTCTCTCCAGCCCTTCGTTATAATATCTGTTTGAAATTTGATACACTTTTTTGTAAGCGGTTAAATCCTCACCGCACTTATCACAATGATTCTTTTTCATTGGAACTTCGTGTTTACATACCGGACAAATCATATTCATCTCCACCTAACCAATTCTATTCTTAAAGCTATCAGCCTAATCATCAGCCTTTACTTGTTTTTCATTTCTTTAATCATATTGTTTATCATATCCGTCATATCAGTTAAGTCGTTGTTATTTATAACATCTTCTGCCTGATCTACCTCTAGGCTAGGTTGAAATTTAGCAATTTCTTCATCAAAATTAATCATAATCTACTCCTATCTGTATGTTATCCATACTTGTTTATTATTTAAAATATTGAATATACTAATTAAATTATTAATCATTCATATCGAAAGTATACTTCCTTAGGTATCATTGGAATTTGTACAAGTTTTAG
>DALYNO010000044.1:0-9034 GCA_031975295.1 Anaerocolumna sp.
CAAATATTTCCTGAACGTTTTTGCAATGGAGATATTACCAATGATCCGGCAGGTACGAAACCTTGGGCTTTTCATAAAGTTACCAATGAAGAGTTTTATGGTGGAGATTTACAAGGGATAATCAATCGCTTGGATTATTTGGAAGATTTGGGAATTAACGGTATATATTTAACCCCAATTTTCGAAGCAAGAAGCAGTCATAAATATGATACAAAAGATTATAGGAAGATTGACCCTCATTTTGGTGATGAAAAAGTATTTAAAACCCTTGTGGATACAGCTCATAGTAAGGGGATTCGCATTATGCTGGACGGTGTTTTTAACCACTGTGGCAACAATTTTGCTCCCTGGCTTGATGTGCTAGAACATGGACCTGATTCAAAGTATTATAACTGGTTTATGATTAATAAATGGCCTTTTAACAAAGAAGATCATAATACCAGAGACGGTGCTTTTTACTCCTTTGCTTTTACTTCTAGAATGCCTAAATTGAACACGAATAACCCGGAAGTTATTCAATATTTCCTTGATATTGTAGAATATTGGGTAAAAAACTACGATATAGATGGCTTACGGCTTGATGTGGCTAATGAAGTGTCTCATAGATTTTGCAAAGATTTAAGAAGACTAACCAAAAGGTTAAAACCAGGTTTTTATTTATTAGGAGAAATTTGGCATGATGCCATGACTTGGCTCCATGGTGATGAATTCGACGCAGTTATGAATTATCCCCTTGCAACTTCCATAGCAGACTTTTGGGTATATCCTGATAAAACCAGATATGATTTTGAATGTGGCATCAATCATAATTTTACAATGTATATGCAACAGACGAATAATGTTTTATTTAACCTGTTAGATTCTCATGATACGAATCGACTAATTGACAAAGTAAATGATTTGGATATTTTTTATCAGCAATTGGCTTTATTATTTACTATGCCAGGAAGTCCATGTATTTATTATGGTACAGAATTTGCAATGGAAGGCAGTTTTGATCCAGATTGCCGAAGATGTATGCCTTGGGAACAGATAGAGTCAGGTTTGTTTCATGAAAAAATAGAATTAACGAAAGCACTTATTAGATTGAGAAAAGAGAATAATGCTTTTAAAAGTAAACATTTTCATTTTATAGAACAAGAGAAGAATCAAAGAGTCATTCAATTTATTAAAACAGATGAAGATCACAAACAAGTGGAAGTGATTCTAAATTGTTCTGAGAATGAAATAATCATTGAAAAAAAAGGCAATGAATTATTTAGCCTATTAACAGTAGATACTATATTAAAACCGAAAGGTGTTTATATACAGCAAATATAAAAAGTCATACTCATCAGCAAGCTATTGTAAGGAGAAAAAGTGTTATGAGAGAAGCAGGAATACTATTACCTTTATCATCTTTACCATCAAATCATGGTATTGGAGATATGGGAGCTTATAGTTTTGAATTAATTGATTTATTAAAATTAGGCGGGTTTCGTATATGGCAGATATTACCCCTTAATCCTTTGGGATATGGTAATTCACCATACCAACCATACTCCTCATTTGCAGGTGATGAGATTTATATAAGTCTGGATGAATTATTTGATGAGGGTTTATTAAAGAAAAAAGCGCCAAAGTTTAGGCAAAAAGAACAATATGTTGACTACGAAAATGTAAGAAGCTTTAAAGAGAAATATTTAAAACAGGCTTTCCAACAGTTTATTCCAAATGAGGAATATGAAACTTTTGCTAAACAGGAATGGGTCTATTTATATGGTGTATTCTTAACTTTAAAAAAGAAAAATGATTTAAAGTGTTGGAATGAATGGGAAAAAGAACAGCAGGAATGGATAAAAACAAAAGAATTTGATGTTTCTATCTATGAGGAAGATATACGCTATGAAATGTTTATTCAGTACCTTTTTTATAAGCAATGGATGAAAGTAAAGGCATATGCCAATGCAAATGGTATTAGAATAATGGGTGATATACCATTTTATGTGGGAATTGACTCCTTGGATGTATGGGCCAATCAGGAATGCTTTTTGCTGGGGGCAGATGGAAAACCTACCTTTATTGCAGGTGTTCCTCCAGATTACTTTAGTGCAACAGGCCAAAGATGGGGAAATCCTATCTATGATTGGGATTATCTTAAGGAACAAAATTATCAGTTTTGGTTAGATAGAATTGATTACAACAGCAAGTTATTTGATGTTATAAGAATTGATCATTTCCGTGCGTTTGATACCTACTGGAAGATTCCTTCAACTTGTGATACAGCTATTGAAGGTGAATGGTTAGAAGCACCAGGATATGAAGTGTTTGATTTGATTGTTAAGAAATTCCCTCAGGTTGAAATCATTGCAGAAGATTTAGGCGACTTAAGAGAAGAAGTTCATGTATTAAAAAATCATTACGGATTAAAAGGAATGAAAATTGTACAGTTTACTTTTGATCCAAATGAAAACAACAATAACTTTGAAGATATAGAGAATATGGTAATTTACACAGGCAGTCATGATAACCAAACCATCAAAGGCTGGTATATGTCTCAAGAGAAGAAGACACAGAATGCCATTAGAAAATCTTTAAAGAAATCAGGATATGAAGATAGAGTAATAGCGAAAAGATTTGTAAAATTAACTCTTGACAGTATTGCAGAAATGGCAATCTTACCAGTTCAGGATTTAATAAATTTAGGAGATGAAGCTAGGATTAACACACCAGGAACGTTGGGGTCACCTAACTGGGAATGGAAATTAGATAGCCTAAGAGGTCTTAAGAGAGAAATGGGCACTTTAAAAGAATTAATCCAGGCAAGTAATCGATAGACAGGACTAGATAGAATTGTTATTTGGCAATTTAGTCGTGGCATAAGGAAGGAGTTAGAATGTTAGAAAATATTTTACAGAAAAGATATTGTAAATCTATAACAGAATGCAGCAATGAAGAGATATATTTTGGTTTATTAGAAATGTCAAAAGATATGGCAAAAGAAAAGTATGTTGACAATGGTAAGAAAAAAGTATATTACATTTCAGCTGAATTCTTAATCGGTAAGTTATTATCCAATAACTTGATTAATCTAGGAATTTATGATGAAGTTAGAGAATTATTAAATCAAAATGGTAAATCTATCACGGAAGTTGAGAATGTTGAGTTAGAGCCTTCACTTGGAAACGGTGGACTTGGAAGATTAGCTGCATGTTTCATGGATTCTATTGCAACACTCGGACTGAATGGTGCAGGAATTGGTTTAAATTATCATTTTGGATTATTCCGCCAGGTTTTTGAAGAAAATCTTCAAAAAGAGGAAATGAATCCTTGGATTACAAATGAGAGCTGGCTTATAAAAAGTGATAAATCCTATACAGTACAGTTTAAGGATTTGGCAGTTAAATCAAAGCTGTATGATATAGCTGTAACAGGATATGATAATCGTACTAACTGGCTGCATTTATTTGATATAGAAACAATAGATGAATCTATAGTTAAAAAAGGAATTTCCTTTGAAAAAGAAGATATTGCTAAGAATCTTACATTATTCTTATACCCTGATGATAGTGATGAAAAAGGCGAACTCCTAAGAATTTATCAGCAATATTTTATGGTAAGTAATGCAGCACAAATGATTTTAGAAGAGTGTGAGCAAAAAGGCAGTAATCTATATGACTTGTATGAGTATGCAGTGATTCAGATTAACGATACCCATCCTACTATGGTAATACCTGAATTAATCCGCTTAATGGTGGAAAGAGGTATTGACATGGATACAGCTATTGAAATTGTTTCCAAAACCTGTGCTTACACAAACCACACTATATTATCAGAAGCTTTAGAGAAATGGCCGATTAAATATCTTAAAAAAGTAGTTCCACAGTTACTGCCAATAATCGAAGTATTAGATAATAAAGTGAGAAGAAAGTTTGATGATCCATCCGTAACAATTATTGATAAAGATGATAGAGTGCATATGGCTCATATAGATATTCATTATGGATTTAGTGTAAATGGTGTTGCTGCCCTTCACACAGATATCCTAAAACAAAATGAGTTAAATAACTTCTATAAAATTTATCCTGATAAATTCAATAACAAAACCAATGGTATTACATTCCGCAGATGGTTAATGCACTGTAATTACCCATTAACCAGCTATTTAACTGAATTAATTGGTGATGGCTTCAAAAAGGATGCGGATCAATTAGAGAAACTTTTAACATTAAAAGAAGATAGTACTGTACAAGATACACTACTTCGTATCAAACATGAAAATAAATTGGCCTTAAAAGAACACTTATTTAAAACCCAGGGTATTGAAATTAATGAAAATTCTATATTCGATATTCAGATTAAACGTCTTCATGAGTATAAGAGACAGCAGATGAATGCTTTATATATCATTCATAAATACCTTGAGATTAAAAATGGTAAAATACCTACAACGCCAATCACTCTTATATTTGGAGCCAAGGCAGCCCCTGCTTATATTATAGCAAAAGACATTATCCACTTAATTTTATGCTTACAAGAATTAATTAATAATGATAAAGATGTTAGCCCTTACCTGAAAGTTGTTATGGTTGAAAACTATAATGTAACCTTAGCAGAAAAATTAATTCCTGCCTGTGATATTTCAGAACAAATCTCATTAGCTTCCAAAGAAGCTAGCGGTACTGGTAATATGAAGTTCATGTTAAATGGTGCAGTAACCCTTGGTACAATGGACGGTGCAAATGTTGAAATTGCTGAACTTGTGGGTGAAGACAACATCTATATCTTTGGAGAATCCAGCGAAGAAGTGATTGCTCATTATGAAAACAGAGATTATGTTTCCAAGGACTATTATGAAAAAGACGAAGAAATTCGTGAGATGGTCGACTTTATAGTAAGCAATACTTTAATGAAGATTGGTAAAAAAGAAAATTTAGAACGTTTGTACAATGAAATTCTGAATAAAGACTGGTTTATGACGCTATTAGATATTAAAGAATATATAACCAAAAAAGAAGAAATCATAGCTGATTATGAAAATAGAGAAAAATGGGCAAAAATGATGATTGAAAACATTGGTAGAGCCGGCTATTTCTCCTCTGACAGAACCATAGCAGAGTACAATGAAGATATTTGGAATGTTTAATGTTTATCCAGTATGAAATAAGATGTTAGGACATTTCATGATGCACAGTATGTTCCAGACATTTTATGATAGAAACTTATATGACTTGTCATATTATGACTTTAGTCATATCAATTTATCAAATTTAAAGGAGAGGTAAATTTATGAAAAAGAAACTATTTGCATTACTTATGGCAACCACATTAGTAGCTTCCTTAGTTGGTTGTGGTAAAAAAACTGAAACACCTACAAACCCAGGAACAGAAACAGAAGCAACGAAGGCACCTGAAGCTACAGAAGCTCCAGCGGAAGTAGAAGATGTTACCTTAAAAATCTGGGCACCTGAAAATCAGATTAAAGATGGAACAATGGATTCCATGACAAAATCTTTCCAGGCTTTACACCCAGAATGGAATATCACTTTCACTGTTGAAACACAGGGTGAAGATACTTTAAAAGATGAAATTCTTAAAGACGTTGCTGCAGCTGGTGATGTATTCTTCTTTGCGAATGACCAGTTAAATGAATTAATCAATGCTGGTGCAATTGCTAGACTTGGTGGTTCCACTGAAGAAATGGTTAAATCCACAATGTCTCAAGAAGTTGTTAATACTGTAACGAAAGATGATGCTATTTATGGTATTCCTTTTACTCATAACACATTCTTTATGTATTATGACAAATCCCTTTTAGGCGCAGATGATATTAAATCTGTTGAAGGTATTATGGCGAAAGAAACAGCTGATAATGTTTACAATTTCTGCTTTGATTCCGCAGGTGGCTGGAAATTAGGTGCTTGGTATTATGGTGCTGGTTTAACAATCTATGGTGAAAGCCAAACAGATTTTGCAGCTGGTGCTAACTGGAATAACGAAACAGGTGTTGCTGTAACTAATTACTTAATTGATTTAATTAACAATCCTAAAACAGCTTTTGCTGATGATGTTTCTTTATCCGAATTAACAGCTGATCACAGAGTTGGTGCTTGGTTTGATGGTTCTTGGAACTTCAATCTATATAAAGATGCTTTAGGTGATGATTTAGGCGTAGCTGTTATTCCTACATTTAATCCAGATGGAACAGATCATCAGTTAAAAGGTTTCTACGGTTCTAAAGCAATTGGTGTTAACTCTCAAGCAGCTTACCCTGCAGTAGCAGTAGCTTTTGCGGCTTACCTTGGAAGCGAAGAAATGCAAGTACAACGTTTTGAAGAAACTGGTCAGGTTCCTACTAACCTTACAGCTGGCGAATCAGCAGCAGTTCAGGCTGATGAAGTAGCTAAAGTAATCGTTGAAGAAGCGAACACTGCATCTGTAATGCAACCAACTTCCGCAGAATTCAGTTCCAGATACTGGGCAAATGCTGGTGCAATTGCTACTGAAATTAAAAGTGGTGATTTAAATAAAAAGAATGTAAAAGAAAAATTAGATACATTTGTTGGTACTTTAGCAGTTGAATAAATAAGTGGTAAATATATCAAGTATATATTAATATATTGATATAAGTAGCAAAATAGCTTTATCTAAATAATATTTGGGCAACTTGCAAATACTAGGTTAATCTATTTCTTAGTTGCCCAAATAAGTTTAGAGTATCAAAAGCCAGTTTACTATTATAAATAGAGGAATAGTTAGTACATAATTGAACTGACATAACTATTGATTTGTTTAAGATGACTTTTGATACCCTAACCCTAGAAAATTATTATTTTTATGTGGGGAGACTGTTTCAAACAGTTCTCCTTCTATCTATCTTAAGAAAAGGAGTTGGATTATGGCACACAAAAAGCAAAAAAAGTCAAATATCTACACACCCCTACGTGATGTCGGTTTTGGAACTGCTTTTACAAATGGAAATGGAATTACTAAACTATCTGCTGTAATATTCGGTTTAGGCAACCTTCTTCATAAGCAGATTATCCGCGGTCTAATTATGCTGTCAGTAGAAATCGCTTATATTTATTACATGATAACTTTTGGTTTAAATTCGATTACAGACTTTATAACATTAGGAACCAAAGTACAGGAAGAGGTTTTTAATGAAACAAAGCAGATTTATGAATATGTAACAGGTGATAATTCCATGTTATGCCTATTATATGGTGTTGTAACTATATTCCTAACTCTTGGTTTTATTCTGTTTTTGACCACATCAGTAAAGAGCGCTTATATTACGCAAAAAAGAGTTGAAACAGGCAAACCTGTTCCAAAGTTTAAAGATGATTTAAGTTCACTGCTTGAACAAAATCTTCACAAAACCTTACTATTTCTGCCTGTAGCAGGTATATTATGCTTTACCGTTGTACCCTTATTTTATATGATTTTAATAGCCTTTACAAGTTATGACAGAAATCATCAGCCACCTGGTAATTTATTTGATTGGGTAGGTATTAAGAACTTTATATCCATGTTTTCCGGAAGTGGCGTTTTAGCTAAAACATTTTGGCCGGTACTGGGCTGGACACTTGTTTGGGCAATATTTGCTACATTTACATGCTATATTTTAGGTATGCTATTAGCTATACTTATTAATCGTGAAGGTACACGTTTTAAGGGCTTTTGGAGATTTTTATTTGTATTATCCGTGGCAGTTCCTCAATTCGTATCCTTACTAACAATGAGAACAATCTTTAATACCAATGGTGCAGTTAATGCCATACTTCGTGACATTGGGGTAATTGGTATAGGTCAGTCCGTACCATTTCTTACAGACCCTACCATAGCTAAAATTACGATTATATGTATTAATATATGGATTGGTGTTCCTTTTACTATGTTAACTACTACAGGTATCCTGCAGAATATACCTAAGGATTTGTATGAGGCTGCAAAAGTGGATGGTGCCAATGCATTTGTTACTTATTTTAAAATAACAATGCCTTATATGTTATTTGTAACCACACCAACCTTAATTACTTCATTTGTTGGTAATATTAATAATTTTAATGTTATTTTCTTATTATCAGGTGGTGGTCCTGAATCACTTGAATATTATTATGCTGGAAAAACAGATCTGTTAGTTACTTGGTTATACAAACTAACGATTACGAATAAAGATTTTAATTTAGGTGCCGTTATCGGTATTATTGTATTTATAATACTGGCAACATTATCCTTGTTAACCTATCGCAAGACAGGATCTTACAAAGATGAGGAGGCTTTCCAATAATGAAAAAACAAAATACTTCTTCTATGAAAACAAGAAAATTTATCGCCAATTCCTTTGTACATGTGATTTTAGCCATTCTTGGATTTGTATGGGTATTACCAATATTCTTTGTAATTTTAACCTCCTTCCGTGCAGAAGGTGGAAGTTATAAAAGTTACGTTTTACCTAGAGGTTATACACTGGATAATTACAAAAAGTTATTTGATGGTTCAACTAGTTTAACATTTACAAATTGGTTCTTAAATACACTATTAGTTGCTATTTTTACTTGTCTTTTATCGGCTTTCTTTGTTTTAAGTGTATCTTATGTAATGTCTAGACTAAGATTTAAAATGCGTAGAAAAATGATGAACATTGCCATGATTCTTGGTATGTTCCCAGGTTTTATGTCCATGTATGCAATTTATTTTATACTAAAAGGTTTTGGCATGCTTGAGGCTGGACCTCTTAAATTAGTGGCGCTTGCAGTGGTTTATTCAGGAGGTGCTGGGCTAGGATTTCTTGTGGCCAAAGGCTTTTTTGACACCATACCAAAGACCATTGATGAAGCAGCGTTTATGGATGGTGCTACGAAATGGGATGTATTCCGTAAAATCACCATTCCTTTATCAAAGCCTATTATTGTGATAACTCTATTACAATCTTTCATGGCTCCATGGGTAGATTATATCTTTGCGAAGGTAATCCTTGGTCAGGACAGAAAGTATTATACAATTGCCATCGGACTATGGACTATGTTAGAGAAAGCATTCGTAGAATATT
>DALYNO010000044.1:9044-13540 GCA_031975295.1 Anaerocolumna sp.
TACGCAATTCTTTGCTGGTTGTGTGCTTATTTCCATACCAATCGCTATCCTTTTCTTAATCTTACAGAGATTCTATGTAGAAGGTGTATCTGGAGCAGTAAAAGGTTAAGTCTTTATATTCTATAAAATAATTTATATTTTGTCAAAAGGAATGAGGTTTCTTTTGGGAGCTTTTGTTCCCTTTGAATTTATAAAAAATGAAGTACTGGGAATCTGTTGTTTCAGTGCTTCATTTTTATATAAAGATATAGGAATTATAGTAGTTTGGTGCGTAGAAAAGGTCAACTAATGCATTTGCATTGGTACATTCTGTTTGTGCAAAATTCAGAAGTGTTTAGGTTGTGTAAGCTGACTCAGATATCATCCTTCATATTGTCTGTAAAAATAGGCTAAGACAATATATGTGGGATAGTGTACATACTGTATTATTGTATATTTTATTGTAGTGTAACTGATTATATTTGAAAAACAAATTTTAAGATGCAGATTGGAGTTTATATGAAGAAAAGAGCATTGGCTTTCATTAGTTGCATGATTTTAGCCCTTATTATTATGGGTGGATGTAAGAAAACAGAGACAGAGAATAGCAAGTCTGAAATTATAAAGGAAGAAAATAATCAAGGTAGTACGAATGAAAATAATGAATTAGAAACTGACGAATCAGATGATAAAAGTGAAGCTGTAGTGGAGATTCCTTATAAATACGTACAGGAATTAAATAGGATAGATGATAATTATCGTGATTTTTATGAGATATTTGTTCGTTCCTTTTATGATAGTGATGGAGATGGTTTAGGCGACATCAATGGTATTATTTCTAAATTGGATTATATTAATGATGGAGATAATAGTACGGATACTGATTTGGGGTTTAATGGTATTTGGTTAATGCCCATTATGCCATCTACTACTTACCATAAGTATGATGTGGTGGATTATTATAATATTGATCCTGAGTATGGAACTCTTGAGGATTTTAAAAAGCTGATAGAAGAGTGCCATAAACGTGATATTCAGCTAATCATTGACTTTGTTTTTAATCATACATCTGCAAAGCATCCCTGGTTTTTAGAAGCTGTATCTTATTTGGAGGGATTAAAAGAGGGTGAAGAGCCAGATCTAGAAGCATGTCCTTATGTAGGTTATTACAATTTTACAAAAGATTATAACGGCAGCAGCACTTATCACAAAGCTGGTAGTTCTGACTGGTATTATGAATGTGTTTTCTGGGATCAAATGCCGGACTTAAATCTGGGTAATCTAAAGGTAAGAAAAGAGATGGAAGATATTACTAAGTTCTGGCTGGAACTTGGGGTAGATGGATTTAGATTAGACGCAGCGAAAGAATACTATTCAGGTGAAAAGGAACGTAATGTTGAGGTCCTTAAGTGGTTTACCAATTATGTACAGAGTGTTAAAGCAGATGCTTATATAGTAGCAGAAGTATGGGAGGAAGAAGCGGCAATCAGCACTTATTATAAAAGTGGTATACCAAGTCTTTTTGACTTTCCACTATCCCAGCATAATGGACTGATAACCTCTACCGTTAGAAAGCTGGGTACATCAACAGGCAAGAGCTTTGCTAAATCTTTAGTAAGTCTTTATGAGAAGTATAAGGCTGGAAACCCATCTTTTATAGATGCTCCCTTTGTAAGTAATCACGATACCACCAGAATATCTGCCCAATGTGTGAATAATGAAGATCAAATGAAGATGTCGGCAGGAATGTTATTCACAATGAATGGCAGCCCTTATGTTTATTATGGTGAAGAAATTGGTATGAACAGTATGGGAAGTAAAGATGAGAATAAACGCCTGCCCATGCAGTGGTCGGTTACAGATACAACAGGTATTACAGATGGACCTCCTGCCGCAGATACAGTAGTTCAAAAATTTCTGCCTTTAGATGAACAAGTGAAGGACCCATTATCTATTTATAATTATTACAAACGTGGAGTAAGACTACGTAACGAAAATCCTGAAATAGCCAGAGGAAATGTTAGTGTAGTTGATGAATTGTGTGGAACAGATATAAGTGCCATTAAAAAAGACTATGAAGGCAGTGAAATAGTAATACTATATAACATTAGTGAAGAAACGAATACAGTTTCATTAAGTGATGCCAAGCTTACAGGACTTACCATTAGAGGTTATTTATCTGTAGACGGTAACGAAGTAACCTTATCTGATAATATAGTTAACATGCCAAAGTATTCTATCGTTATATTAAAGTAAATCACTCAAAAATATGAAGTAAACCATTCACTTTTTTATGAAAGTACTTTGTGTAAATCATTTAAATAAATATTTTAGGAGGATAAGATGAAATTTATATACGGAAAAAATGATTGGAAGACATTGGATAGAGGGCAGGAAAATTGCTATTTAATTACCAATGGCTTAGGGGGATATTCTTCCCAAACAACAATTGGTTCTAATGCGCGTAATGATCATGCCTTATTCATGGCATGTACCATTGCACCAAATCATAGATATCATTTCATAACCAGAATGGATGAAACCATTGAAATGACCCAGGGTAAGAAAATTGAAATTTCCAGTCAGGAGTATGTAAATCGTGCAAAAAATAATCTAGGCTTTCAATATTTAAATCAATTCTCCTTTGAATATTATCCTGTTTGGTATTACCAAGTAGATGGAATTGAGATAAAAAAACTGGTAGTAATGGCATATGGAGAAAATACAATCGGTGTAAGATATATCATTACAAACAACATGAATCAAGAAGTAAAATTAACAGTTACACCCCAATTACAGTTTGTTCCCAAAGGCGATATCTTACCAAAAGTTCAGTCTTTTGAAGTGAAAGACAATACCATATGCAGTAATGGATTAAAATTAAATTATAGGACCAATGGGGAATTCAATTGTTATAACACGGAATATATCAGTGATTTATATTATGGATATGACGCAAGGGATGGAAGGGATTCTATAGGAGTTACTGCTCATAATCATAATATTTCAATTATCATAGAAACTTATGAAGAAAAAGTTCTTGACCTTGTATATAGTACAGAAAATATTACCCATACCTTAGAGGAATTAATAGAGAAAGAAACTACCAGACTTAATCATCTAACTACTCAGTCTCAGATTCAAGATGAAATTGGTCAGCAACTAGTAAGAAGTGCAGACCAGTATCTGGTAGACAGAGCCTCCACAAATGGTAAGACTCTAATGGCTGGATATCCCTTCTTTGCAGATTGGGGAAGGGATACAATGATCTCTATGGTAGGATGTTGTATCTCTACCAGACGATTTGAGGAAGCAAAGAGTATCTTCCGTACATTTATGCAGTATAGTAAAAATGGTTTAATGCCTAATATGTTTCCGGAGGGAGGAAATGATCCTCTCTATAATACTGTGGATGCGGCATTATTATTTATTGGTGCTGTATATGAATACTATGAGGCAAGCAAGGATATTCAGTTTGTCAAAGAAGCATATGGGGTAATGGAAGATATCATTAAATGGTATAAACAGGGTACAGATTACCATATTAAGATGGACACGGATGGTCTTATTATGGCAGGAAGCGGTCTAGAACAAGTAACTTGGATGGATGTTCGTTTTGGAGATATTCTCCCAACACCAAGACATGGTAAACCTGTAGAAATTAATGCTTATTGGTATAATGATTTAAGGATTATGGGTTGTTTTGCCAGGCTTCTTGGCAGAGAAGATAATCAATATGAGGAACTTGCTAAACGAGTGAGCGAAAGTTTTACAAATAAATTCTGGAATGAAGAAGAGAGTTGCCTGAAAGATTTAGTATCTGGAGAGGCAGCGGATAATCAGATACGATGCAATCAGATATGGGCAATATCCCAACCTTTCTCTATATTAGATAGAGATAAGGAGAAAAGGGTTGTTCGTAAAGTGTATGAAACACTATATACACCTTATGGGTTACGCAGCTTGAGTAAATATGATAAGGATTTTAAACCATATTACGGAGGTTCTCATTTTAACAGAGATATGGCATATCATCAGGGAACTGTGTGGACATTTCCTCTGGGAGCATATTATTTAGCCTATCTGAAAGTAAATGATTATCAGGCTAATGCAGTTATGAAAGTAAAAGAACAGTTACAAGTATTGGATGGTTGTATGAGAGAAGGATGTATTGGCCAGATAGCTGAAATCTATGATGGATTAAATCCTACTATCTCTCAAGGCTGCTTTGCCCAGGCTTGGAGCGTCAGTGAGTTATTGCGTGTGTTTGCTAAGCTTGAAAATTATGCAGAGTAAAGTTTAAACAGGGTTTCTCAGCCTATTACTGGCTTTTGAAACTCAAATTATTAAAAAAAACAAAAACTTAACATTGTTTGAAACACATAGGAGGACATGCCGGTTAGCATGTTTGTAAAAGTGTTGAGAGAAAATAAACAAAGGATAATGCCAGGAACAAAATCTCTCAATGAATAAGAAATGGCACAGTATCACATTGATGATCAAATGTGATAGGCAAA
>DALYNO010000045.1:0-8845 GCA_031975295.1 Anaerocolumna sp.
ATTATCAAGGAAATGTATAAATCTGGGTTCGTATCAGATAATCAAGTCAAAGAGTTTTGTCTCGATTTTGTGAAGCTTGGAGATCCCCAATATGTTATTCAAGAAGAATTTCCAGGAAGAGCAGTAAAGGATATAAAGCGTTTACACGAGCATATAATAAAAGAGTGGGTTGAACGACCAAATCCAATTATTGAGAAACAGGTGATTCAAAAGAAACCTAAATATCCATTGAATAATGCTAATTACGCACTAAGTATGTATGAAAGTAGCCAAAACAAGGATATGTGTTTTTGTCAAATGTGCAAAAAAATAACAAATATACGATATGTAGAAAGAAATAATGTAGAAAAGGAACCAGAGTTTGCGTGGGATCAGATGTATTTGAATTTGTGCTTAAAATGTAGCAAAGATTATATTTACCTACGGAGTAATGAAGTTATATGGAATCAATTTATTTCAAATATTTTAGAGGTAAACGTCTTAGAAGATGAAAACTTTGAAATCTCAATATCTGATACTACGATTTCTTTTACAGCAACACATTTAGCTGAAATTCAGGAAATATATCGTAATGTTCATCAGGAAATATTTTATGATGTTCAACAGGAAAAGAAAGCATGAAGAACGGTAGTTAGAACAGTAGTTCGATAACCAAGTCCTTACAAATGGACTCGATAGTATTTACAATAGGAATCAAAATAGGGAAACCTTATTTTGGTTCCTATTTTTTTAAGAGTCGAATGCGTATTTGTTTAAACTAATTAATGTACGTTTGGCTGCTTTATCAAAATCGAAAAAACGGAGGAGTTACTGGTGAAACGGTTATTATATTGGCTTAGAAAAGTGTATTGGAATAACAAAGCTTGTAGAGGTTGCTGTTTGACATGTAGATTCTATGAACAATGTGCTAACGACACTCATTAAAGAAAGAAACAGCTAACGGAAGGAGAAGATGTTATATGCATGGAATTTTTGGAGATTTGTTTGATTTTAACGGCGATGGGAAACTAGATAATGTTGAGCAAGCAGCTAATTTTATGGCATTTGCAACTATAATGAATTCCAAGGAGACACAGGAAGAGGTAACAGAGTTAGAATTGTCAGGACTTGAAGTTGATGAGCTAGAATGTATGGATGAGGAGGAGAGGAGAGAGGCCTTAGAAGAGGCTGGTTTAGATCCAGATGAGTATGATTTTTAATCGCTTTTAATTGGGGCGGAATTTAGTTTTTCACTCTTCGGTCGACTAAAGATGGTTAAAGATCAGACTAAGGATGAATCAAGGATAAATCAAGAATCTACATTCATGATTTAGAAAAAAAGTTTCGACATTTCAAAAGTTCGTTTTGAAATTCTATTTCTTGTATGCTATAATAGCCACAGTGGCATTTTTTAATCCCCATGGGATGAAATTCTGGCGCATATTAACGTAAAGTCGCGTGAGTGAGGTAAAAGATATGGCTATTTCGTACAATGGATTATGGAAATTATTGATTGACAAGAACATGAAGAAAATGGACTTGGTAGAGAAAATAGGAATAAGCAGCTCTACGCTTGCAAAAATGAGTAAAGGAGAAGCCGTATCCATGAGCATAATGGAAAAAATATGCGAAGAATTGGATTGTGACTTTGGAGATTTAATCAATTACGAGCGAAAAGAGGAAAACAAAAATGGAATATAGTGCTGCAAGCGTAAAATTTCTTCTCTGGTTTATCGAGACACGAGAGACTATACGGCTCTTACAGGATAAAACTATGGATGAGGCGAAGACAATTATATATGAAAACAACATTTATCAGCAAAAGTCAAAAGCAAGACAAGTGAGTGAATTCAGTTGTATTAAGAGAAGAATAGAAGCTATACCTGATGAGTTAGCAAAACTGATGTTGAATGCAGATGTAAATACGGCAAAGTTGATAGCATTGATATCTGCTATGGCAGCTGATCGTATTTTATTCGAATTGGTGTATGAAGTATATCGTAACAAACTGTATATGGGCGAGACAGAGTTTAAGGACTCAGATTTAAATATTTTCTTTATTAAGAAAGCGGAACAAAGTGATGTTGTCGCTTCTTGGACAGAGGCGACAGTCAAAAAACTTAAGCAAACATATACCAAGTATTTTATGGAGGCTGGATTAATCCAAAAAATAGATAAGAACGAGAAGAAGGTTATGAAACCATATATTGATTTAGAGCTTCGTAATACATTACTCGCTTCTGGTATGGAAAAATATTTATTTGCACTGACAGGAGAACGCTAATGGAATTTCAAGAAAAATTGGATAAGATTTGGAATAGAATATCGGATGATGACTTCTTGGCGAATCGTGGAGTTGCCAATGAAGTTAGATATTATGTATTTGATTATGAACCATGCGATGAGTTGATAATGAGACAAAAAATTGAACGTTTAAAGAAGCAAAATAATCCGGAAGCAGATGGCTTTGAGATTGTTGAATATGATCTTTATAAGATTGTGATTGGTATCTTGGAGGAGCGTGGATATTTAGACAAATGTATAAAATTTGAAGAAACAAAAGGTCGAGAATATCTTTACAATGCAGTATCAAAACTTCTCAGACTTACCAGTGATGATAATTTGATTGTAAATAAAATCGTAGCAGAAACCCCAGAACATGCAGTTGTTTTTTTGACAGGGGTAGGGAAGGTATTTCCGTTCGTTCGGTCACATAATGTGCTGAACAACTTGCATCAGATATTAGATAGAGTACCGGTTGTGATGTTCTATCCAGGAAGCTGGAATGGACAAACACTTTCATTATTTGGAACGATAAATGACGGCAATTATTACAGAGCATTTCCGCTGATAGTATAGGAGGGGACAGATAGATGATTATTAGAGATATGTTTTACAAAGAGATTGACAGAGATATCAAAGGAGTTATTAAGGTTGGACAAGCCGATGACGAGAATATCTTTCAGGAATTAGATGAATATGTTGTTACTTCAGAGTTAGAGAAATATATGGATAGATTTTTTGCGGCTTACAAAAGAGGCGTTGAGAGTCGTACAGATAAAATGGGCGTATGGATTTCAGGTTTCTTTGGAAGTGGTAAATCACATTTCCTTAAAATCCTGTCATATATATTGTCTAACAAGGTGGTACAGGATAACAAAGGAACACCTAGAGCTGCATCCAGTTTCTTTCTTGAGGGAGTCAAAGTGGAAAGTGGTTCATTGAAGAAGAAAATTGATGAAGTATCCGGCTGGAGTAATGATATCGATGTAATACTTTTTAACATTGATTCTAAAAGTGCAACAGATTCAAAAATGAATAAGGATGCTATCAAAGATGTATTTATGAAAGTGTTTAATGATTATCTTGGGTATTGTGGTTCCATTCCGTTCCTTGCTGACTTTGAGCGCAAACTTGATACAGACGGTAAATATGAGGATTTCAAAAAGAAATTTGAAGAGATCAATGGTTCTCCATGGACTGAGGCAAGAGAAGATTTTTACTTTATTCAGGATGAGATTATTGAATCTGTAGTAGATCTGGGAATTATGAGTGAAAACGAAGCGAAGAACTGGGCAGAAAATGCACAAAGCGCATATAGCCTTTCTATTGATAAGTTTGCTGAATATGTAAGAAAATATTGTGAAAGCAAAGGGAATAATCATCACGTACTCTTCTTAGTAGATGAGATTGGTCAGTACATTGCAGATGATAGCAAACTTATGTTGAATTTGCAGACGGTTACTGAGGACTTAGGTACAGCATGTAAAGGAAATGCATGGATTATTGTAACGAGTCAGCAGGATATCGATTCTATTACAAAGACAATGGGAGAAGATTTCTCTAAGATTCAAGGACGTTTTGATACAAGAATCGCGTTATCTTCTGCAAATGTAGATGAAGTCATTCGTAAGCGTATTTTATACAAGAAAGATACTGCATTAGTTATTTTGAAAGATTTATACAACGGTCATGAGTTTGATATTAAAGGAAATATCACCTTTAGTGAAGGAACTCCTGAAATGCCATTGTATGCAGATGCAGATGATTTCGCCGAAGTATATCCATTCATTCCATATCAGTTTAAACTTCTTGGCAATGTGCTTACCTCCGTAAGACAGTACAGCTCGAGTGGTAAACATCTTGCAGATGGTGAACGTTCTATGCTTGCATTGTTTAAAGAAGCAGCTCAGAAATTCGAAGATGAGCGAGAAGGGATAGTAGTGCCATTTAATGCATTCTACAGTGCATTGGATGACTTTATTGACCATACACATAGAATTGTCATCACTCAGGCTTCTAGAAATACCAGACTAAATAATTTTGATGTTGAACTTTTAAAAGTTCTGTTCATGATTAAGCATGTCAATAATTTTAGCAAGAATCTGGAAAATATCACAACATTGATGATTTCTAATATCAACGAAGATCGTCTCACTTTAGGAAAAAAGGTTGAGGCTTCGCTTCGTATACTCTGTGATGAGATGTTGGTTCAGAAGAATGGCAACGAATACATTTTCTTAACAAATGAGGAGCAAGAAGCGGAAAATGCGATCAGAGGAATTAATATTGATCCTACTGAAACCGTTAATTACGTTGCACAGGTTGCATTTGAAGAAATAATTGTTATGACAAATAACAAATATAGATATAACAATCGATATCAATTTTCATTCAATCAAAAAATAGATGATAGATTCTATAAGAATAATCAGTCAAATAGAATTAGTCTTCATTTATTGACTGCATATAGTGGAGAGGTTGATGAGCTTGCACTAAGTATGCGAGCAGCGAAAGAGAAAAACGTTATTATCAGATTGTCAGATGATTTTGCTTATCTTTCTGAAACAGAGGAGATGAAGAAAATCGAAAGTTTTCTTCAGAGACCTGATTTAGCTAGTCTTACAGATTATGAGATTATCTGTGCCAATAAACGTAAAGAAAGAAATGAAAAAGCGAAAAGAATAAAAGATTATATCCGTATGGCATTAGAGGCTGCTGATATTTATGTATGTGATGGGAAAATAAATACAAAATCAAAGGATGTAACTACCAGAGTAAATGAAGCTTTTGAAAAGTTAATTGCAAGTGAGTATAGTAAGTTAAAAGATATGGACACTGAGCCTACACAGGCAGATATTCTGGAAGTTTTGAAAAAGAATAAAACACAGATGTCATTGGACTTGGAAGGTGTTAGTGAGCCGAATTCAGATGCATTAAAGGAATTGATTGCAGCAATTCAATACGCAGGAAGAACAGGCGCAAAGTTCTCTATCAAGCAGGCATTTGATAAGTTTATGGATGCACCTTATGGATACGTGGAAGAAGATGTTGAGTTTTTGATTGCTACATTATACAAAAAGGGACAAATCTCACTGAAAATGAATAGTGTAATCTATAGCCCAGCAAGTACAAGCGCTGATGATGCATACAAATACATTACTAAGAGAGAATTTCGTGAAAAGATATTACTTGAAATGAAAGAAACTCCAAAGACACAGTGGATTAAAGCGGTGAAAGATGTTATTAGAGATTTCTTCTGTCGAAGTGTGATGACAGATGATGCAGATGCTTTAATGCGCGATTTTAGAAGCTATGGTATTTCCAAGAAAAAAGATTTTGAGGATGTACTAAGAACTGATTACGGAAGGGATTCTAAGTTGCCTGGAAAAGCTATTTTAGAGAAAGCAATCCGCTTGATTGACGATACATGCAATATCAATGATCCTATGACGTTTTATAAAAGAGTAGATGAATTGTTCGATGATTTTGATGAGACTTCTATAGAATTAGGAGATTTGAATACATTCTTGGGAGGCGTACAGAAGCAAAAATTTTTGAAAGCTTGTAAGACATTGGCATTCTTTGATGCCAGTAAGAATTATATCTCAGATGCAGAGATTATTGAAAATGCAAATCAGGTAAGAAAAATTATAAGCTTGCAAAAGCCTTATAGCTATATTCCAAAGCTGGAACAGTATGAGCAACTTTTAGGCACTGCCATTGTGAATCTTCTTGAAGAGGATGCTAAGAGAATTGAGCCTGATGTTTATGCGGATCGAAAGCTGGTCATGGACTCGATTGCCCCGGAAAGACCATATGCAGAAGGGCTGAAGAAGAAATTTGCAGAGAAGTTTGACGATTTAGCTGAGAAGTTAAGAACATGTAAGGATATGGCTTCTTTAAATGGAATTCCATCAGAGAGTAATGCATTATTGCAGAACTCTTTGGCTGAAATAACAAGAGAAGAGAATGCATATTTACTTAGTATTCAGCCGCCGAAGAAAGAAGATGATGGTAAAACATCGAATCCTGTAGTAACACCACCTGTAAAAGTAATAACTACGGTTCCGGTCACAATGCGTGCCTTGACAGGAAATCGCACATATACATTTAGAACAGAGACCGAAGTAGATGTGTTTGTTGAGGAAATTCGCAAGAACTTGAAAGCAAGGCTTGGAGAAGATACTGTAATTAAGTTGAATTAGACCAGAAAGGTGAGATAAATGGATAAGAGTGCAATTAAAAATTTTTCAATAGAAGCAAGAAAAGTACTGATGAGATCAGCTGAAACTGAAGCTGGATTCTACGGTGTGACTAGAAACGCCTGTAAGAATCCAATTCAAAAAGGGAATGATTTTGAAGTATATGAGACATTAGCAGGTACAGAAAATAGAATCTATGGTGCGGATATAAAAAAGAGAGCTAATCTTGTAGAGGCAGTTGAAACACTTGGATTTGATCAAGTAATTGAGGAAACTGCTTATACATGGTTTAATCGTATTATTGCAATTCGATTTATGGAAGTGAATGGATATCTTCCGACACGAGTACGGGTTCTTTCATCAGAGACGGGAAGCAATACACCAGACATTGTGACCCAGTCTTTGGATGTTGATTTGAATATGACACCAGAGGAACTGGATAAGGTGCAGAGAGCAAAAGACGAGAATCGTTATGATGATGCTTTTAGAATGCTGTTTGTAAAGCAGTGTAATGAGCTTAATGCCATACTTCCAGGTTTGTTTGAAAAAACGGATGATTATATGGAACTTCTTCTTAAACTGTCATATACCAGTGATGGCGTAGTTCGTATGCTTGTAGATACTGTTGCAGAAGATAACTTTAATGTAGAGACAGAAGGTCAGGTAGAGATTATTGGGTGGATGTATCAATATTATAATACGGAATTAAAAGATGACACATTTGCTAAGCTTAAGAAAAATGTGAAAATCACAAAAGAACGTATTCCTGCAGCAACACAGCTCTTTACCCCAGACTGGATAGTAAGATATATGGTAGAGAATTCTGTCGGCAGGGTTTGGATCGAACACTTAAGAGCTATGGATTCTTCAATTGATGAAAAAGCAAAGGCAGAAGAATTTGGTTGGAAATACTATTTACCTGAAGCAGAGCAGGAGACAGAGGTACAGGAGAAATTAGTAGAAATAAGAAAAAGTTATCTAAGCCTTGAACCAAAGGACATTACTTGTATTGATCCTTGTATGGGAAGTGGACATATTTTAGTATATATGTTTGATGTGCTCATGGATATTTATAGAAGTGAAGGATTTAGCGAAAGGGAGGCTACCTTTAGCATTTTGGAAAACAATATCAGAGGGCTTGATATCGACCGAAGAGCATATCAATTGTCATACTTTGCGCTAATGATGAAAGCTAGAGGATACAATAGACTATTTTTTCGTGGTAATCAAAATGAAGATGGGAAAATAAGATTTGTTGAACCTATTGTATTTGCAATTGAAGAAAGCAATGACATAAAACACAATCAATTAAAATATTTCGGTGTTGATTTAAAGGATAACGAGAAGAATAATGCAATGAGTCAGATAAATCAGCTTTTAAACTCACTTAGAGATGCAAAGGAATATGGATCAATTCTTAATATAGATAATTATGATTGGAATTTGCTAAGAAAATTTGTGAGCAAAGAAAACACTGATGGACAGATTAGTTTTGATACATTAGGTATTGATGAAACAAAGAAAAAAATAAGCTTGCTAATAGAACAAAGTCATGTTATGGCACAAGAGTACTGGGTAGTTAATACAAATCCACCGTATATGTCGTTAAGTAATAGTGCCAATACAATGGTGAATTATGTAAAGGATAATTACAAAGATTATAAAACTGATTTATTTACAGTATTTATAAAGAAATGTGAAACTATGCTAAAACCAAATGCTTTTCAGGCTATGATTACACAACAGGCATGGATGTTTCTTGGAAGTTTTAATAAAATGCGTAATGATTTTTTAAAATATATAATTTGCAATATGATTCATTTGGGAGCGCGGGCTTTTGATGAGATAAGTGGTGAGGTGGTACAAACAGTTGCATTTATTAGGTCAAAGAAATCTTTATTAGATTATGATGCTTTATATATGAGAATCACTGATGAAAAGGGAGAGGAAGAAAAGAAAAAGGCTTTTTTAAGCCAGAATAACACTTTTAACAAATCAGAAAAAGCGTTCTTAACAATTCCGGAAAATCCAATTGCATATTGGTTTAATAGAAAATTGGTAGAGTGTTTCGGAGAAAAAAAATTATATGATATTGCTTGCACTAAACAGGGATTTGCAACTGGAAATAACGACAAGTATTTAAAGTTATGGTATGAAGTGTCATGGGAAACAATCAATAAGAAATGGTTTCCTTGTAATAAGGGAGGAACATATCGCAAATGGTATGGCAATAATAATATTGTTGCAAATTGGGAAAACAATGGAATTGAAATGAAAAAAGAACCAGGCGCGGTTATAAGAAATCCAGATTTTTATTTTAGAAAAGGTCTTACTTGGTCATCCTTGGGGAATAATTTTGGCGTGAGGTATTCAGAAGAAGG
>DALYNO010000045.1:8855-13395 GCA_031975295.1 Anaerocolumna sp.
TTGAATCAAAAGGCTCAATGTGCTTTGTTAATTCAAATGAAAATTTACTATATACATTGGGATTACTAAACAGTACTGTTGCAAAAAAATTCTTAGAAGTATTAGCTCCAACATTAGATTTTCATGAAGGACCAGTTAGTAGACTTCCGATTATTATTGATGATACAGTTAAGGGTGAAGTTGAAGATTTGGTTAAAAAGAATATATTGATTTCAAAAATGGATTGGAATTCTAATGAAAATTCATGGGAATATAAATGTCATCCATTATTAAAAAATAAAGGTAAAATAATAGATAATTTTACAAAATGGAAAGAACAAGTTGATTCGAATTTTGAAGAATTAAAAAGTAACGAAGAGAAATTGAATAATATTTTTGTGAGGGTCTTTGACCTTAAAGATGAAGTTAAATATACAATTGAGGATTCAGATTTAACAATAGGTAGAGCAAGTGTAGAACAGGATATTCGTAGTTTGATTTCATATGCTGTGGGGTGTATGTTTGGAAGATATTCTTTGGATACCGAAGGAATTACATATGCAGGCGGCGAATGGAATTTATCAAATTACTCATCTTTTATACCAGATAGAGATGGAATAATTCTAATATCAGATATGAAATTCTTTAATGATGATATTGTAGCAAGGTTTGAAGAATTTATAAGGATTGCATATGGAGATGTTTATTTAGAAGAGAATCTAGATTTCATTTCACGTGTTTTGGGTAATAAGGGAACATCATCTAGAGATATTATTAGAAATTATTTCGTAAATGACTTTTTTAAGGAGCATTGTAATTCATACTCATTATCTGGAGCAGGAAAACGACCGATATATTGGCTTTTCGATTCGGGTAAAGAAAATGGATTTAAGTGCTTAATCTATATGCATCGCTATACTAAAGATACACTAAATTTAATTCGTTCAGAGTATCTACGTAAAACTGAAGATGCTATTGAAAGTGCATTAAAAAATTCAGAATATGTTATTCAGACCTCTTCGAGTGCAGTGGAAAAGGCAAAAGCGACAAAAGACAGAGATAAGTTTGTGAAACAACTTAATGAAATGCGTATTTATTACCAAGCATTGTCACACCTTGCTATTCAGAAAATCGAAATTGATCTAGATAATGGTGTAAAGAATAATTATCAACTGTTTCAGGGGATTGAAGTGATTGTTGATGGCGGAAAGAAACAGAAGGTAGATTTGTTGGCAAAAATATAAAATGAAAGGAGCTTCCATATGTGGACAGATAATGCATCACAAATAGATATGTTATTTTATAAACCATATGCAGAGATTGTATCGAATATAGCAATAAACACAGATGAAAATCCATTGACAGTAGGTGTATTTGGTTTATGGGGAGCCGGTAAATCAACTCTTTTAAATTTGATTAGCCCAAATTATGAGGGTAAAGATGGAATTATTTGCGTATCGATTAATGCATGGATGTTTGAAAGCTATGAAGATGCAAAAACTGCCATCATGGAGGCTTTGCTTCGAGAATTAGAAGATAATGTTAAAATAGAAGAAGTAAAAAAGGTTTTTAGAGGTCTTCGAAAGAAAGTGGATTTTTTAAAGGTTGGTACAAAAGTTGTTTCAACAGCAGCGCCTATTATAGCAAGTATTGCAATGGGTAATCCACTTCCAGTAGTTTTAAACTTACCCAGTGATGTGAAAGAAATAGGTGATACTATAAAAAGTCTTTCTGATTCTGTACAAGATATGAAAGATACATATATGAAAGATGATGAAACAAACAAAGATAGTGTTGTAAATAATGTGAGAAAGTTCAGGGAAGAATTTCAAAAATCTTTAGAAAATGATCAAATCAAAAGAGTTGTGGTGCTCATTGATGATTTAGATAGATGTCAACCCGAACGAATTATTGATACATTAGAAGTTATGAAGTTGTTTTTGTCTGTGAATAAAACGACGTTTATTATTGCTGCTGATGAAAATGTCATTCAATATGCTATTAAGAAAAAATATCCTAAAATAGATGATTTTAATATCGAACTGGATAAAGAGTATATTGAAAAGATAATTCAGCTTCCAATTCAGATTCCTGAATTGTCTTCAAAAGATATTCAGAACTATTTGCTTTTGCTAGTTATGCAGAAATATATGAAAGTTAATAAGTTTGAAGAAATGATATTAGAAATCGAAAAGAAAAAAATGATGATTGCAGAAACACCAATTTCTTTAGAGCAATTGCATGAAATTAACGAAAATAATGCTGACTGTTATTTTGATGGGATGCAGGGTGAATGTGAAGAAATCGCAGGTATAATTCTACAGATAAGACAAATAGCTGCATATACTTTGAAAGGAAATCCACGTCAGGCGAAAAGATTCTTAAATACATTTATAACCAAGCGACAGCTTTCAAAACTGTATTATGGCGACGAACTTGATATGGGAATCATGGCTAAGTTATTAGTATTACACAAGCTTAATTCGGAATTGTTCAATCAATTGAATGATTGGAATAAGAATTTTGATATTGATAACGAGCAATTTAGATTGATGCGAGATAATATTGAATCTGATGAAAAAGATTCACCATATCATAAGTGGTACAAGCCTCGAATAAAAGCATGGGTAAAATGTGAGCCACAAGAATTGGAGAAAACTAATTTAGGAAAGTATTTTTACCTTACAAGAGAGATTTTGAATAAGTCAAACGATATTGAATCTGATATTAGTGAAGCAAGCAAAAGGATATTGGAACGAATTGGTAGTATTTCTGCTGCGTTAGCACCTAATTTGATAGAAGATATGGATAAGCTTCATTCAAATGATTTAGATGATGTTATGAGAATCATTATAAAGAAGATTGTATCAGGAAATATAGAATCTTATTTTTACAGATTAATGTTTGAGAAGTTTGCGGATTATAGAACCGATATTGTAGAAGCAATGCAAAACGCCAATAAGAAGATTGAGGCTAGTGATTTTGCAGCTATAAAGGCAATGTATAGTTGCGATTCTGGTTTGATAACTGAAGCTTTAAATAAAATGGTAGATAAGCAACTTATAAAAAAACAAGCGATGGAACGTATTACTAGACAAGGAGAATGATATGGGAACTTCAAAGGGGTATATTGCACCAACAACGGTGCATTGGTCTCAAGCTAAGAGAGCTGTAACATCATATATCAATAATGGCGATGGTGATTCACGTACAAATGCTGCAAGCAAGTATATCCAAGCCATGCGTCATGATATAGCAACGTCATCAGCATTTTCTCATTCTGCTGGTAATATATTATCGTTTGCGAGTGCTGTATCACATGGTGGTATAAATAACGCTTTAAGAGAATTTGGAAGAAATGATCTGATAGGAAAATCATCAGATGAAATTTTTAACGAACTTATACAGGGGTTCACTAATTACGGAAGTACAACAGAAGACTATTTATCATCAGAAGCTATTTCACATGCGTTAATAAATCTGGAAGTAAAAGACATGGAACAATTGAAAGATGTTAGTCCTGATGTCTTACTAAAAGAAATGTTGATTGAATACATAATATTAAGTTTTGCTTTTAGATATGAAGAAAAAATATCTATGAAGAAGACTCCTACTGAGACATCAAAGTTAATAGATGAAATGGGAAAATATATTTCGAATACACTGCATGATAAATTGAATTTGTCAGATGTAAAAACAGTCGATTTCAATAAAATGCAATCATCTGAGGTGGTAACCAATGCACTTGTTGATGCATATCAGGTATTTGAGATGTTCTATGGGGAGGCATGAAGATGAAATTTTGGATTGATAAAGAAAATGAAATGCTTCCAGATGAGAACTGGAAGGATTCTTATATTTTTTCATTAAATCGTGATAGTTATAGCACAATATTTACAGGTATAGCTGATACTTGGTTTAGAGCAGACTGCATGAAAATGACAGAAATATACGAAGATTTATTTGTAATTGGAATTAGCATATTTGCACTTGATAAAAGAATCTCAAGGCGCATGTTCACGGATTGCTGGACTCGTAATTTTAGTATATCAATACCAGTTTTATCCATTGAAAAATGGAATAAGACGAAAGATATGTGGAATAAGACGTTAGGTTTTTTGACTGGAGATATTTGGGATGTGCAATTCCGATCATGTGAGAAGTTTTATAGCCAAAGGAAAAATCCTAATAGAGTACACTTAAACATTGATAAATGTGATTGTGTTAGTCTGTTTTCCGGAGGATTAGACTCATTTTGTGGAGCGATTAAGTTGTTGGAGGAAGGAAAATCCCCTTGTTTAGTTGGTCATAATGAATATCCAAAACTTAGGAAAAAACAAGAAGAATTTATAGCCACATTCCAGGATACATACGATAAGCAATTAGTTAAATTTGTTAGTTTTTCTGCTAATTCTCGTGCTCCTAAAAATATTAATGGAGAGACATTAATAGGAAGCGAGAATACTTCTAGAGGAAGATCACTTTTATTCCTATGTGCTGGATTATCAATTGCAGGAATATTGGGAAATGAAGTTCCGGTCTATATTCCTGAGAATGGATT
>DALYNO010000046.1:0-13216 GCA_031975295.1 Anaerocolumna sp.
AAACTGAATAGAAGCAGAGCAGCCAGGAGTAATCCAAAACAAAATAGAAGAACACTAGGGTAATGCCCTTTTATTTTGTATGCTCTGCTATAACCTTTCGTAAAATGCCTACCTGAATGATTCTTAAATCTTTATATTATTCAATGCAGACACGGGATTTAACGTGTTTTTTTTGTACAAAAAAATAACTGGAGGATCTAAATGATCAATATAAATGACTATGGCTATAATGCCTTTTATGAAAAACAAATAACAACTCAGGAGATAGAAAGTGGCTTTCTTCCAGCCAGAGTTATATCTGTCCAAAAAGAAACCTACAAAGTTATTTCATCTGAGGGTGAGAATAATGCTAAGTTAAAAGGTTCTATTTTTTATCAGAATTCTATGTACCAAACTTACCCTGCTGTTGGTGATTTCGTACTGATTAAATCCAACCAACAGGGGGATGATATTATATATAGGGTTTTAGACCGACATTCTTCCTTCTCAAGAGTCAACCCTTCCATGCGAACTCAGGTATCAGGAGCCAGTGAGCAAATCATAGCTGCTAATTTTGACTATGTTTTTATCATGCTGTCTCTAAATTATGATTTTAATATAAGAAGAGCTGAACGTTACCTAGCTTCTGCCTGGCAAAGTGGCGGAACCCCAGTAATTATCCTTACCAAAGCTGACCTTTGCAGTGATTATGAGGCTAAAGCGGCACAACTATCACTTGCAGCACCTGGAGTTGATATCCATGTAATTAGTGCACATACCGGGTTTGGCATGGAAAATTTAGAAATGTATTTTTCAACAGGCAAAACATTGGTTTTTATGGGGTCGTCGGGTATTGGTAAATCTTCACTTGTTAATGCCCTTGCTAAAAGTGAATTAATGAAAGTAAATAATATTAGAGAGGATGATAGTAAGGGACATCACACCACCACCTATAGACAACTATTTAAACTTGACAACGGAATTCTTATCATTGACACACCTGGAATGAGGGAATTAGGGGTATGGGATATAGAAGAAGGGATTGAAGAAGCTTTTACAGATATAGAAAAGCTGTCAAGTACATGCAGATTCTCAGATTGTACTCATAAATCTGAACCTGGGTGTGCGGTTAAAATAGCTCTAAAACTAGGAACACTATCAGAAGAGCGTTTTAAATCCTATCTTAAGTTAAAAAAAGAAGCTGCTTACAGCGCAAAGAAGGCAGCAGCATTAAACTTGAAAAAAGCACCCTTAAAAAAAACTAAGGAGCAAAAAATATACCCTATAGAACTATAATATTACTCTAATTTAATTAAGATTAGGGCGTCATATTTATCTCCTGATCTATCATTGCATTTTGACACTCTGTCTCATTAAGTAATTGCGAAGCTCATAGACTTAATAAATATATCCTGCATTTGATGCCGTTTTCTGGCCGAATCTCACCCGAGGGTGACTGAAGCCAGAAAATTCGTATCAAATGCAGGATATATTTTATAAACCTGATTATTTCACACTTATTTTTATATTTAATCTTTTATGATTACTTATCAATTATTTTATTGGTATACTCTCTTATGACACTTACCGATTTCTTAAATTTAACCAATTCTTCTTCTGTTAAGTGAACCTCGACCACATCCTTTACACCACTTCTGTTTAATATAGCCGGAACACCACAGAATACATCATGTTCTCCGAATTCACCTTCTAATAGCGTAGAGACAGGAATAATTTTATTTTCATCATTTAAGATTGCTTTTATAATGCCAGCAGCGGTTGTTGCAATACCATAACATGTTGTTCCTTTTACTTTTAGAATGTCAAAGCCAACTTTTGTAACCTTGTCAACAATTTCATCAAGATCTAAATTAGCATATTCAGAATTATCAGACATAATATCTGAGATTCTTTTGCCACCTACAGTTACATGGGACCAAGGACACATTTGACTGTCACCATGTTCACCCATGGTATAAGCTTGCACACTTCGAGGGTCTACATGAAATATTTCGCCAATGAAATGTTTCAGTCTTGCTGAATCCATAGCTGTTCCAGTTCCAATAATTTGGTTCTTAGGGAGGCCTGATAGCTTATATACATAATGCGCAATCATATCCACTGGATTGGAAACTACTATAAAATGTCCACTAAATCCGCTAGCCATAATAGGTGATACAATAGATTTCATAATGTTAGCGGATAATTCCAAAGTATCAAGCCTCGTCTGCCCTGCTTTAGGCGGTGCACCTGCAGTTATTACAACTATATCTGCATCAGAACAATCCTCGTAAGAGCCTTCACTTACCTTTACATTACGATTTAAATATTCTATGCTGTGGCATAGGTCTGTAACTTCACCCCATGCTTTGTCTTTATTTATATCAATTATCATTACTTCATCACATACCCCTTGGGTAATTAAGCTAAATGCTGTAGAAGAACCAACCAGACCTGCTCCTACTATTACTACTTTACTTCTATTTATTGTCATATTTTTAAATCCTTTCAACTTCAGTTTCAATACTCTTATTAATCTCTAGCCTGTTTCTACCATTTTCCTTCGCTAAATACAACAGCTTATCTGCAGTGCTTATAAAACTAACAGCATCCTCTTTTCTATAATTAGTAAGTCCTATACTAATAGTCACTTTTAGCCCTTCTATAGCATATGTAAATTTTTGTATTTTTAACCGTATTCTCTCAGCAACCAGAATGGCTTTCTTTAAATTAAGGGAAGGTAAAATAACCATGAACTCTTCTCCACCATATCTACCTGCATAGTCAGTTTCTCTTATACTATCCGTAATAATAGTTGCCACCTTATTTAGCACCATATCTCCTACCTGATGACCATAGGTGTCATTTACATTCTTAAAATGATCAATATCTAACATCATAAGGCATAAATCATCTCTCGTTTTATTCACCTTTTTAATTTCTATTTCCAAAAGTTCAATAATATATTGATGATTATACAAACCTGTTAGACCATCATGAATGGATTTTTCTTTTAAAAGTGTATAACTGCTTATGAGTTTCTTATTAATTTTCTCAATTTCTTCTTTACTCTTTGTTAAAATATCCTCAGCTTTCTTACGCTCTGTAATATCTCTTGCCACAAAAACAAGACCAAAGGGTACCTTTGATTCATCTGTAAGCACTGTAGAGTTTACATCCATATCAATTAGGCTGCCATCTTTTCTTTTATAGCGGTATTCCACTGGTCCTATTTCTTCCTTTATAATTCTTTTCATATTAAGTTGTGCCATATCGACTTGTTCCTCAGCAATAAATTTCACAACATTATTCGGTATAATATCTTTTGCAGTATTATATCCAAGTATAGAATGAATACTTTTGCTGGTAAAATTAATATTTCCATCTGTGTCACTAACCAATACTAAATCTGGAATGGAATCCAAAAGTTTTCTCATCATTTCCTCTGATTTAGCAATATTTTTATACAGTATTTTTTGCTCTGTTATATCTGCAATACAAGAGAGTATAACTTCTTCTCCGTTATAAAAGGCTGGAACCATTGTAATTAATCCACTAAAAATCTCACCATTACTTTTTTTAAATCTGATTTCCTGTTCTTTTAACCGCCCTTGATTAAGATATTTATTTATAATCTCAATACGATCCTTGGGATTTTCATAAAGTGCTTCTGCTTGGTAGCCAATAAAAGTTTCATTATCAATTTTAAATAGATTTATAGCATTGTCATTTACATAGAAAATGGTGTTATCCCTTTTCTTGGTAAAAAGAATTGAAAAAGGTATGGTAACCGCTACGGTTCTAAATAGTGCCTCACTTAATTTTAACTTTTCAGAGGTCATTTCATGTTTAATAATTTCTTGTTTTAATTGATTAATTGTACGAATATCCTGGGCAATTACTATATGTCCAAGTATTAATTGATTTCCTGAATCTCTTAGGGGACTTATAGTTACATTAAAAGGTAAAGCCTTTCCTGATTTTGTAATTATGTTATTATTGTATAGCTTTTGAGATTCACTTATACCTTCCATATTTTTAGTTGCTTTCATAAATCCAGCATCTTTAATAATATCAGTTATCCCTGTATTTACTAAATCTTCAATACTGTATTCCAACACGTTGTAGACCTGGGAATTAGCTCTTATTATTTTTCCTCTTAAATCCACTAAGAATGTCAAATCCATAATACCATCAAACAATTCGTTGTTAATTAATGTATTTGATACCAGCAAAAAATTATACTTCACTGTGGAATAGTAAATACCCGCAATCATAATTAAGCAATAGATATGTGTCAGATTAGGTAGGTCGGTAATCCCTACTCTAACTAAAACAAATTCCGAAATAAAATATATCAAAAATGTCGCAATACTTGAGATAGCAATTATAGTTGTTTGTTTTGTGTGCACAGAACAAGTAGAGCTTCTCCCCCATTTTATAAGAAGAAACAAGCTAATCAAAATATAACCAACATTGTATATATCATTTACAGTGTAATATGTACTATAAAAAACTTCTGATACTGGTAAAAGGTCAAGGTTTAATATTGCGGCAATAATAAAGGATATCATGCCCGGCAAAAATATGAGTATTTCCAGCTCCTTATTATACTGTTTAACTTCTGTGATAGCAAGCACCAACAATAAGATTAATACTGGAAAAAAGCACCATCCCACTGCTGCTATTGTCCCCCAAAATGAACTTATAGCACTGCTTGGGGCAAAGATACCGAAAGTAAACGCAAAAGACCAAATTGCTAAGGACATGCTAAGCCAAAAGAATACATTTCCAAGTCTGGTTCTCTTGTTTAACCTGTAAATTTTGAAACCGATTAATATGTATATGATCGAAGCAAACATGGATAAAACTGACAGATTATACATCATATAGTTGTCACTCTCCTTACACCGTCTCTTATGTTATAGTACTAAGAACTAATAGTACTATGGTACTATAACTATAGCAGAAATAATATTAGGAATCAATACTGATATTTGTAAAATTTGCTAATTTTTGTGTATTTTATGCTATAATACTAGTATTCCTATCTGTTAAGCAGATTATTAGATAAAGAGGATAGACAAACCCGCAAAATTCAAATACTATACCAGTAAAAAGTGACTTTCAATAAGTAATGTGACTCTTTCAATTTTGTGTAAAATAAAAAAAGAGACCACGGCTAAGAGTATTGGCTCCTATGCCATGATCTATCTATTTTTATCATAATTTATCACTAAATATTATTTAAAATAGGATACACCAGACTCAAAAATAAATTGATTCTGATCTCCTGTTATATTTAGAGCTACTCCCTTTCCTCTGCGTTCGGAATGAGTCATCTTACCAAGGATTCTACCATCAGGACTTGTAATTCCTTCTATGGCTTCATAGGAGCCATTAGGATTATAATCCTCTTCCATAGTTTCTTCTCCATCTATATTAACATATCTGGTAGCAATTTGTCCACTAGCAATGAGTTTATCTATCCATTCTTTACTTGCAACAAATCTTCCTTCTCCATGAGAGGCTGGTATGGTATAAACCTTATCTAATTCAGCCTTCATAAGCCATGGTGATTTATTAGAAGTTACTTTCGTATAAACTGATTTGGAAATATGTCTGCCAATGCAGTTTCTGGTTAAGGTAGGTGAGTCAGAGTCTTGTGGCTTAATTTCACCATAAGGTACTAATCCTAATTTAATCAAAGCTTGAAAACCATTACAAATACCAAGGATAAGCCCATCATTTTTATTTAACAAATCATTAACTGCTGTTTTGATACGCTCATTTCTAAAAGCGGTAGCTATAAACTTACCTGAACCATCTGGCTCATCTCCAGCTGAGAATCCGCCTGGAAACATAAGAATTTGAGATTTTTTAATCTCCTCTTCGAATACCTTTACAGATTCCCTGATATCCGAAGCAGTAAGATTTTTAAATACCGCATAAGTTACATGGGCACCAGCTTCTTCAAAAGCTTTCATACTGTCATATTCACAATTGGTTCCAGGAAATACTGGTATGAATACCTTAGGTTTTGCAATCTTATTCTTACAGATATAAATATTCTTTTCTTCATAATGTATCGGTTTTAAGGATTCGTTTACAGTAGCAGATTGGGTAGGAAATACTTTTTCCAAAGTATGAGTCCAAGCGTGGAGAGCTTCCTCCATGGTTATTATCTGGTCTTTATATACAAATGTCTCTGACTCTGTTACCTCACCAATGATTTCATAGGATATATTATGCTCTGTCAGTTTTGTAATGCCATCTTCATCTGTCTCAAATACGATAGCACCAAAATCAGGTGTAAATAAATCTTCTTCACTTACTTTATCATTTAACTTAATTCCCAGTTTATTGCCAAATGCCATTTTGCTTATTGCTTCACAAATGCCCAAACTCTCTATAGCGTAAGCAGAATATATACTGCCCCTTTTCATAATTTCATGTAATGCAGTATAATCTGATTTTAACTGTTCATAATCCGGTAAATCATACTGATCTTTTTTGGAGTTTGTCTTTACAAGAATATGTCCGGCTTTTTTCAGTTCAGGTGTAATTATGTTGTTAATTTTAGCAATATTAACAGCAAAAGAAACCAGTGTTGGGGGTACATCAATATCATTAAATGTACCTGACATACTGTCCTTTCCGCCAATGGATGCAAGACCCAGATTCATTTGTGCATCAAATGCTCCAACTAAGGCTGATAATGGTTCTCCCCATCGATATTTATCATTACCTAAACGTTTAAAATATTCCTGGAAGGTAAATCGAATCTTTTTATAATCACCACCTACGGCAACAATCTTCGCTACGGAAGATAAAATCCCGTATATGGCACCATGATAAGGGCTCCAACTAGAAAGGTATGGATCAAACCCATAACTCATCATAGTTACTGTGTCACAATTACCTTTTAGAACAGGCAATTTGGCAATCATAGTCTGTACCGGAGTAAGCTGATATTTTCCTCCATATGGCATAACAACAGAGCCAGCTCCAATAGAACTATCAAACATTTCTACTAATCCTTTTTTGGAGCAGCCATTTAAGTCACTTAGGGTATTAAGCCATCTATTTCTAACCGATATCTGGCTGGATTCATTTTTCTTAAAATAGTTATCTGTCTCTTTTGGTGAGATTACAGTGGCATGGGCTTCTTGATGAGCACCATTTGTATTCAAGAACTCTCTTGAAATATTAACCACTTCTTTACCCTTCCAGGACATTATCAGCCTTTTACTTGATTGAACCTCTGCAACCACAACTGCTTCTAGATTCTCTTCTGCTGCATAAGCTAATAATTGTTTTACGTCTTTTGAATCTGCAACCACTGCCATTCTTTCCTGAGATTCAGAGATTGCCAGTTCTGTACCGTCAAGACCTGCATATTTTTTAGGTACTTTATCTAAATCTATATATAATCCATCTGCTAGTTCTCCAATGGCAACTGCCACACCACCAGCACCAAAATCATTACATTTTTTAATTAAACGACTTACTTCTTCTCTTCTGAATAATCGCTGTAATTTTCTTTCTGTAGGAGCATTTCCTTTTTGTACTTCTGCTCCACAAGTTTCGATTGACTCTGTGGTATGGACTTTCGAAGAACCTGTTGCTCCTCCGCAGCCATCCCTGCCGGTTCTTCCACCAAGTAAGATGATTTTATCTCCTGGATCTGAGGTTTCACGAATTACATTTTTTCTTGGAGCGGCACCCATAACTGCACCAATTTCCAATCTTTTTGCTACATACCCGGGATGATATATTTCATCAACCAGACCCGTTGCAAGTCCAATTTGATTACCATAAGAACTATAACCACTTGCAGCTCCCGTTACAATTTTTCTCTGAGGCAGCTTGCCGGTAAGGGTATCCTTAACCGGTACTCTTGGATCTGCTGCTCCTGTAACACGCATAGCTTGATAAACATAGCCTCTGCCAGAAAGCGGATCTCTGATTGCTCCTCCAAGACAAGTAGCTGCACCACCAAAAGGTTCAATTTCTGTTGGATGGTTGTGGGTCTCATTTTTAAAGAATACCAGCCATTCACTGGTTTCGCCATCTATCTCAACTGGTACAACAATGGAGCAGGCATTGATTTCGTCTGACTCTTCCAAATCCGCCAGCTTTCCATCTTTTCTTAACTTTTTCATAGCTGTTAACGCTATATCCATTAATGAAATATAGGGATTGTCTTTATTTGCAGTTAGATCATTATGAATCTTAATATAATTATCATAAGCAGCTTTTATAGGTTTCTTGTAATATCCCTCTTCAAAATCTACTTCTTTTAACTCTGTAAGGAATGTGGTATGCCTGCAATGATCTGACCAATAGGTATCAAGTACACGAATTTCCGTTACAGAGGGATCTCTGTGTTCTACCTCTTTAAAATAGGTATGAATATGGCTAAAGTCCTCAGCTGTCATAGCCAGGTTTAAGGATTGATATAAGCGTTCCAATGACGCCTTGTTCATATCCACAAATCCTTCATATACCTTAACTTCTTCCGGTTCTTCAAAGTCAATATCAAGGGTTTTGGGTTTGCCTTCCTCAGTTATTCTAGAATCAACTGGATTGACACAATAATTTTTTATTTTCTCAAAATCATCTCTGTCTAAATTACCAGAGAGAATATAAGTGGTTGCTGTACGTATTACTGGCTCTTCTTCTTCACTTAGCAGCTTAACACACTGGATTGCAGAGTCAGCTCTCTGATCAAACTGCCCAGGTAAATATTCTACTGAAAAAACCATATCTGAGGATTCTTTATCAAAAATTTCTTCGTATAAGTCGTCCACCGGCGGTTCAGAAAATACTGTACCAAGTGCACGTGCATAGGTTTCTTCACTTACTCCTGTTATATCATATCGAATCAATATTCTGACATTCTCTAAAGCTTCTATATTTAGATAATTTTTTATTTCATGGTATAATTCCTTAGCTCCAATAGCATAAGGCAATTTTTTTTCCACATAAATTCTCTTTACACCGCTCATAACATGTCCTTTCTTAAACGAAGTATAAACCTTTATCTATTGCCATTATATCATAATGATTTTTATAAAAGAAATTAATATATATAAAACTTTTAATAAGCTGACCTAATACTAACTTTGTAAAACCACCTATACAAATTACAAATTTTGAGTTAGAATGATACAAACAAGTATTACAAACAATGATTTCCAATATAATATAAAGTCAATGAAAGTGGGTGTTTTCTTGAAGATAACCTATATTCATCACAGCAGTTTTTGTGTGGAATTAGAATCTGTGGTTTTACTATTTGATTATTATAAAGGTGTTATTCCTCAGTTTGATAAGAATAAGCATATTTTAGTTTTTGTAAGTCATAGCCATCATGACCATTTTAATGATGAAATATTTGGCTTAGCAAAATTATATCCAAGGATAACTTATATTTTATCCAAAGACATTGTATCTGCCAAGGTCTTAAATAAAGAAAATATAATTTATGCAGCCCCTAATACTAGCCTAAATCTCCCATTATCATCTGAACAAGGTCAATGTGAGACTTTTTTATCTACAGATGAAGGCGTTAGTTTCTTAGTTACAGTAGAAGGAAAAGTCATCTATCATGCCGGTGATTTACATTGGTGGGCATGGGAAGACGACACGAAGGAAGAAGCTCTTTCTATGGAAACTGCCTTTAAAAGAGAGATTGATGGATTACGTAAAAGAGAAATAGATGTGGCATTTTTGCCTTTGGATGGACGACTAGGCAATCATTATTACCTAGGTTTTGATTATTTTATGAATACTACAAATACAAAATATGCCTTCCCAATGCATTTTTGGAAAGACCACTCTATCATTGAAAAATTTAGAAGCTCTGACCATGCCAAAACATATCAGAATAAAATTATAAATATAACAGAAGATAATCAAGAGTTTTATTTATAGAATAGGATAAATTATTATTATCATAAATATGACATAAAAGATTGGAGAATACAATGAAATTTAAATGTGCCCACAATAATATTAATGTTGTGGATTTGGATGCTTCTCTTAAATTCTATGAAGAGGCACTTGGTTTAAAAGAAACAAGTAGAAAGATTCCTGATGATAACAGTTTTATTATTGTTTACTTAGGAGATAATGCAACAAATCATTTACTAGAACTTACTTGGTTAAGTGACTGGGATCATCCCTATGATTTAGGAGATAATGAATTTCATTTGGCATTTACAGTAGATGATTATGAGGCGGCTTATCAAAAGCATAAGGAAATGGGTTGTATCTGCTATGAGAATCCTTCCATGGGAATTTACTTTATAAATGATCCTGACGGATACTGGCTTGAGGTAATACCTACAAGATAATAAAAGAAAAACCACGAAAGAAAGGAGAATCTTATGGATGTAAATTACGAATTATATAAGGTTTTTTATTATGTGGCAAAAACCTTAAGTTTTTCTGAGGCTGCTGCTTCACTTTTTATTTCACAGTCAGCCGTTAGCCAATCCATTAAGGTCCTTGAAAATAACTTAGGTCAGACCTTATTTATCAGAAGTACAAAAAAAGTTGCTCTAACCAAAGAGGGAGAACTTTTGTATAAGCATATAGAACCTGCCATTAATTTAATCAGCCGTGGTGAAAATCAGATATTAGAAGCTACTGCCCAAGGTGAGAGTCAATTACGATTAGGCGCCAGTGATACCATATGCCGCTATTACCTTGTACCCTTTTTGGAGGATTTTCATCGTAAGTATCCAGAGATACATATTAAGGTTACAAACGGTACTTCCTTCCAGTGTGCTAAAATGCTTGAAAATAACGAAGTTGATATTATTGTTACCAACTCACCAAATTCAGCCTTGGTAAACAGTATGCATATTGATACTATACTTGAATTTAAAGATGTTTTCATTGCTAATACAGCCTTTTTCCAAGTAAAAGATGAACCTATAAGCTTAGAAGAATTGTCACGCTATCCAATTTTAATGCTTACGAAGCAATCTTCAACCAGTGAATTTCTGCACAATTTATTCCTGCAGAATTCTTTGGATTTAGTTCCTGCAATTGAATTAAATAGTAACGATTTACTCATAGATTTGGCTAAGATTGGACTGGGGGTTGCTTTTATCCCTGACTTTTGCATCAAAGACAGACACACTTCCCTAGTACCAATTCAGATTGAAGAAAACATGCCAACAAGAAAACTGGTAGCTGCTTATAATGATAATATTCCTTTGTCCAATGCAGCAAGATATTTTATTGAACAAATGATAGGTTAAGTTTTATTTTAGCTTATTCAATATGTATACTAAAAAAATACGGGCAATGTATGCCAAGGTCTTTGGGCTTTTTCTAAATTATAATGGCTCTATGTTAAGTATTCGGATTACCTTTCATACTAACATAGAGCCATTACACTTAGTTGCCTTTACTACTTAACGGATTACTTCTTTCTTCAAAAAATGCACCATTATCAGGATTGCATTCTGATTGTGGTTCATATGCTGCTTTGTGAACCATGGCAGATCCTACAGGTATATGCCTCACTTCATCTTTTATTTTATCTTTCAAAGCATTCTCTTGGGTTGTCGTAACTTTAATACTAGGATTAAATAAATCGCTATTGTTTGCATTAGAAGAATGTTTCATTTTTAATAAACAGAGTGAAAGAATCTCATATTATAACTATTCTAAAATTTTTTCACCCATAACTCCTTTCTGTGAAAGCATTATGATTGTTACCTTATTAATATACCCGAAACCATTCATTTCACTATGCATTAAAGTTATTTATTTTAATATTTTATTTTATTTATTATTCAATTCATTTTTAATTATGAGCTTCTCTCTGTTACTTTATCCCCAAGCATTATCTCTCCCAGCAGCATTTCACCTAAGGGATTATGTTTTAAATAATTTTCATTGGCGGAATCTAAACTTAAATTAGCATAACAATATTTACACCCATTATTGCAAGTATTGTAAATGCCAATATCCACGCTGCCAAGACAGCCGCAGCCTATTCTTTGACCAGATATCTTTTTGACCTTTAATTTATTCCCAATAAGCTCTTCTATTAATTCCTGATCTATACAATTTGCTTTTGATATATGCAATTCCTGAACTAATTTTTCTTCACAGCAAACCCTAATCTGCATGTTATAATGCCCGCCTATTTCTACCAAGTCTTTCGTTAATTCAAACATTTCCTCATCTGTAATTGGTCTTATTATGCCCTGGGAAGCAACATTTTTTAATTTGGTATAAATATCCACATAACTTATTTCACATACATCTGTGTATCCACTTAAATGCTCACATAGGGATTTGAAATGTTCTCTATGGTATTCTAATGTATACTTATGATTTAGCACAATGGGATCATATCTCCATATTACTCTTTTAGCACCGATTATATTAGATAAATTTTTAAAGGTTCTTATAAGCTCCTCTTTGTTTTTAAGATTTACTTCCATATCTCTTCCATAAGGAGTTAATGTAAATTGAAAATAAAAAGGATACCCAGCTTCCTCTAGTATAGAAAGCTTCAAAAGCATAGGTGCAGGATCTTTACTCCAAAATACAAAGCAATCTACTGCTTCTCTATCAAGTGCTATTTTACTTACTTGCCTAAAATTCATAGGATTGCGAACATATACATATCCTTCCTTTAACCGGTTAAAAAACCACTCGGCATAAAGCTTAGGCACATCGGTTCTTCTTGATACACTAACAATCATTTCTCCTCTTTCCGTTTGATAGCATACAGCTCCTATATGATTGCTTTCTTTATTTTGCCTTAAGTCTAAATAATCTGCTGTCAAAATCTCCCCAACCAAAGTTAGCGGGAACATTTAAGCCATAATTCATTAATTGTGCTCCACTTATTACACTATCCTGATCAACCGTGTATGCATAGTCTTTATTTAAACCTTCTAATTTAAAACGGAACAGGGCATCATTTGGTACACTTAAAACTTTATACACAAATACTGCTGCATCTTTTTGATCTTCAGAAACAAACATCCAAGCAGTATAATTACCCTCGAAAGGACTAAGTATACGGTAGAAATCGCCATACTGAACTAACTCTCTCATTTCTTTATATACGGTTACCTGTTCTTTAATCTTATCCTTTTCTTCCGCCGTCATATTAGTTACATCTAGTTCGTAACCAAAATTACCTGCCATAGCTACATTACCTCTAAAATCTATTGAAGTACTTCTACCTGTATGGTGA
>DALYNO010000047.1:0-13177 GCA_031975295.1 Anaerocolumna sp.
TTCATTGGCAATTTGTACAGAACAGAAAGTGTGAATGCGCCTATGGAAATGCATTGAAATCGAAGCATGATACTTTTTGATTTGTGCAAATTGCCATCGTAATATAAAAAGTAGGGCATTTGTCGGGCGACTCATACAATGATGTTTGGTTTAAAGGGTATCATGACCCTAGTATCAAGCTGATTCTTCATTAGCCTTTATAACCATCCGAAATTAGTATGGATAATGATATAGAAGCCAAGGATAATTATTTATAAAGCAACGGAAAGGATGACCCATATTGATCATTACACAGGAGAATTTTAATTTAAAACACATTGCCTTGTCAGGACAGTGTTTTAGAATGAATGAAATAGAAGAGAATTGTTATAGTCTCATAGCTTTAGATAGATACATAGAATTAAGACAGTTAGAAGAGGATAAAATTCAGGTCTCCTGTGAACAGGAGGAATTTGATACTGTCTGGAGAGATTACTTTGATATAAACTTTGATTATAAAAATGTTGTTAACACTTTACTTGAAGGAGAGGATGAGTTTCTTAAAAACGCTGCGACTTATGGTAGGGGACTAAGAATTCTAAAGCAGGATTTCTTTGAAATGTTAATAACATTTATTATATCTCAAAGAAAGAATATACCAGCCATAAAAAAAAGCATTGAATTGTTGTGTGAAAAATTTGGTGAGAAAAAATATATTCTGAATACAAACCAGATATATTATACATTTCCTACGCCTTTAAGTCTCGCAAGGGCTGACCTTATGGACTTAAGGGCTGCAGGACTAGGTTATAGGGATGCCTATGTGAAAAATACTTCCAGAGCAATTGCAGATAAGGAATTGGATGTGGAATTTTTAAGACAGGCAGGTTATGAAGAGGCAGTGAAACATTTACTTAACCTATCTGGAGTAGGCATTAAGGTTGCCAATTGTGTGGCCTTATATGGATTGCATCATATAGATGCATTTCCAGTTGATGTGTGGATTGATCGTATCCTTAAGGAAATATATAAAAATGAATTTAATCAGCAGATGTATGAAGGATATGCAGGTGTGGTACAACAATATATGTTTTATTATATACGTTATCATTATGAAAAATAGATATAACTCGCTTTCATGGTAATCATTGCATGAAAACAAATTTTCTGTACATAATTAATAGATAATATTCAAATTTATCCATTGAGAAACAAAGGTGTTTGATCAATTGCCTAAATGTTCTATGATTAAGTAAGGAGAATTTAAGTTTCATGGTTGATTATAAAATAGGTCTAGATATAGGTTCTACTACGATTAAAATTGCAGTTTTAGATAAAAATAATTTCTTAATATACAATGAATACAAAAGACATCTAACGGATATCAAGAACACCCTAAAAGAAATAATTTCGTCCTGCTATAACCACCTTGGTGATGCTAAAGTAAGTGTCTGCATTACCGGATCTGGTGGTCTTAGTGTATCAAAGTGGATGGATTTACCGTTTGAACAAGAAGTAATTACCTGTACCAAAGCAGTAGAGGCGAATCTCACTGGAACAGAAATAGTGATTGAACTTGGTGGAGAAGATGCCAAAATAACATACTTAAAGAATGGTACAGAGCAGCGTATGAATAATAGCTGTGCTGGAGGTACTGGTGCATTTATTGATCAAATGGCTGCACTGCTTTGTACAGATGCCAAAGGAATTAATGAGTACGCTAAGAATCATAGTGTAATTTATCCCATTGCTTCAAGATGTGGTGTATTTGCCAAATCAGATATTCAACCATTACTCAATGACGGAGCAAGAAAAGAAGATATTTCAGCTTCCATTTTACAGGCGGTGGTGAATCAAACTATAGGGGGACTATCCTGTGGAAAACCAATCAAAGGTAAAGTGGTTTTTCTTGGTGGGCCTTTCTATTTTTTGTCTGAACTTAGAAAAAGATTTAGAGAAACACTAAATCTCACAAAGGAAAATAGTATTTTGCCAGAACATGCACTGGTTTACCCGGCAATTGGAGCTGCACTTTTGGCAGAGAAATTAAATCAGTCCAGAGATGGCATTACTTTGGAGGAGTTATCCCTTAGGACGGAAAGGCTTACTGACAAGCAAGAAAAATCATGGTGTCTGCCGCCTCTGTTCACTGACGAATTACAATATGAAACTTTTAAGAAAAGGCACAGCAATGACAGGATTAAAAGAGTACCGCTATCCAACTATAAGGGAAAAGCTTATCTTGGTATGGATGCAGGCTCAACCACTTTAAAGGCTGTTTTAATTGGTGAAAACCGGGAAGTGTTGTATGAGTACTATGGTGGGAATGAAGGTGATCCGGCCAAAATGGCTGCTTTTGTCCTTCAGGATATCTATAACTCCTTACCAGAAGGAGTAACCATTAATAAAAGTGCAGTTACAGGCTATGGGGAAGAATTTATGAGAGCGGCCTTTCATTTTGATATAGGAGAAATTGAAACCGTTGCCCATTATAAAGCTGCAGAATTTGTACTGCCAGGTGTAGATTTTATATTAGATATTGGTGGACAGGATATGAAATGTCTTCGAATCAATAACGGTACGATTGAGAGTATTCTGTTAAATGAAGCTTGTTCCTCAGGCTGTGGCTCCTTCTTAGAGAGCTTTGCAGCCTCCATGCACATAGATATTAAAGAATTTGCTAAGTTAGGATTGTATGCTAAGTCCCCTGTTGATTTAGGTACGAAATGTACTGTGTTCATGAATTCTAAAGTAAAGCAGGCACAAAAAGAAGGGTTTACCATTGGAGATTTATCAGCTGGTCTGTCTTATTCTGTTATTAAAAATGCCCTTTATAAGGTTATTAAAATCAGAGATGAAAAAGATATGGGCAGTAAGATGATTGTCCAAGGAGGGACTTTTTATAATGATGCTGTTCTTAGATGTTTCGAGCTGGTTTCTCATAGGGAGGTTGTAAGACCAAGCCTTGCTGGATTAATGGGTGCCTTTGGCGCTGCACTTCTTGCCAGAGATTATGAGGAGAATACATGTAAAGAATCAGAGCTTATCAAACCAAAATATCTGCAAGAATTTAAGGTAATTACCAAAAATGAACGTTGCGATAAATGTACCAACCATTGTTTATTAACAACAAATACGTTTAAAGATGAAGGAAAGCATATAACTGGAAACCGCTGTGAAAAAGGCCTAGGTTTATTACAATCTCATAAACAGTCTTTACCTAATTTATACGATTACAAATATAAACGTTTATTTTCCTATAAACCATTAAAGGAAGAAGAAGCATATCGTGGTGTAATTGGCATACCAAGAGCGCTTAATATGTTTGAAAATTATCCTTTTTGGTTTACCATGCTTACTAAACTTGGGTTTAGGGTAATTTTGTCCTCCCCCTCTAACAAAAAACTATATGAGAAAGGTTTAGAGACCATACCATCCGATTCTGTATGTTATCCCGCTAAACTTTGTCATGGTCATATTGTTAATCTGTTGGAAAAAGGTATTCAGACTATATTTTATCCATCCGTAGTTTATGAAAAGAGAGAATATGAAGAAGCAGATAATCACTTTAACTGCCCCATTGTTATCTCCTATGCAGAAGTTATTAAAAATAATATAGAAAGCCTAAATCATATCAGATATATAGCCCCTTTTGTAACCATGAATCAAGACGATAAATTATGTAAGGCCATTTTAGAGGCTTTTCCCAGTTATCAGGTTACACAAAAGGAAGTAAAAGCAGCAGTGATGGCTGCCAGAAATGAATTAAATGCTTTTAAAGAAGAAATAAGATTAAAAGGAGAAGAAACATTAAAATATTTAAAAGCAGAAAATAAGAAGGCAATTGTATTATGTGGTAAACCTTATCATGTGGATCCAGAGATTAATCATGGTATCCCAGAACTAATTAATGCTTATGATTATGCGGTATTGACAGAGGATAGTATTTCTCACTTAATGCCCCTAACAAATAAGCTAAGAGTTGTCGATCAGTGGGCATATAATTCAAGGATATACCGGGCAGCTCAAAAAGTGGCCTCTACCGAGCAGTTGGAATTGATTCAACTTAATTCTTTTGGCTGTGGTCTGGATTCTGTAACCAGTGATCAGTTAATTGAAATATTATCTGAAACAGGCAAACTATTTACCCTATTAAAAATAGATGAGGGTACCAATCTTGGTGCCGCCAGAATCAGAATACGCTCACTTAAAGCAGCCGTTGATGAAAGAGATAAAAAAGCATATAAACCAGTAGGGCAGTACAAACCATATGTGAATACCTATTTTACAAAAGAGGCTAAAAAGACCCATACTATATTGGCACCTCAAATGGCACCGATCCATTTTGAACTGATACAGGAGGCTTCAAGAGCCTGCGGTTATCATTTGGAAATTCTTTCAGAGTCAGACCAGGGAGCAATAGAAGAAGGGTTAAAATATGTGAATAATGATGCTTGCTATCCAGCCATTCTTCTGATTGGTCAAATTGTCAATGCCTTAAAATCAGGAAAATATGATTTAAATGCTACATCTGTCATTTTAACACAAACTGGTGGCGGCTGCAGGGCTACAAATTATATGTCCTTTTTAAAACTAGGGTTAAAGACAGCAGGTTTTGAGAATATTCCACTTATCTCACTCAATGCAGTTGGTCTGAGGGAACAACCAGGATTTAAGTTATCTGTAGGATTTATCAATAGGTTAGTCATGGCTGTAATATATGGCGACTTATTTATGAAGTTGTTGTACGGCACCAGACCCTATGAAAAAATCAAAGGACAGGCCGAGAAACTCTATCTGGAGTGGAATTTACAGGTGAAGAAGAATATTTGGAATGGAAAGAAAAGAGAATTTGATAGAAATGTACAAAATATTATAAAAGAATTCGATTACATTGAAGTCTTTGATGTTAAAAAGCCTAAAATAGCAATTGTAGGTGAGATTCTAGCTAAATATCATCCTATGGCCAATGCAGGTATTATCAAAACCCTTGAAGAAGGTGGTGCAGAAGTAGTGCTTCCAGATTTAATGGACTTTTTCTTGTATTCCTTATACAATTCGGATTTCAAAGCCAAGTATTTAGAAGGCAAATCTTTCATTAGAAATATCAGTCAAATCGGTATGAAATATCTGGATCACTATAGAAAAACCATGTTTGAGGAGTTAGGTAAGAGTAAAAGATTCACACCACCACCTTCTATAAAACATTTGGCGAATAAAGCTGCAAATTTTTTATCTCTGGGTAATCAAACAGGAGAAGGCTGGCTTATAACTGCGGAAATGGTAGATTGTATTGAAAATGGTATACCAAATATTCTCTGTGTGCAGCCTTTGGCTTGTTTGCCTAATCACATTACTGGCCGAGGTATGTTTAAACCACTGAAAGATAAATATCCAGGTGTAAATATTATGCCAATTGATTATGATCCAGGCATCTCTTATGTTAATCAGATGAATCGTGTAAAGCTTATGTTATCTGTAGCTTTAAAAAACAATGAAGAAGTTAGCATTCAAGAAACAAAGGATGTTTCACTAAATACTCTATCTTAGAATCTAACAAAATCATAATATTTGCCGGATAGCACCTATTTGTGTTATCCGGTTTATTTTACAACTGTTAAAATACACCCTAATCTAATTAAATGTTGTTTTATAGTAAGAACAGTAACGAAATATGTATAGTAAAAATTATGTAATTTGAAGTATAATATGGATGAAAAGTAAACAGAAACAATGAAATCTATTATCTATGTGGGGGATATTATGGTTATAAAGGAAATAACAGAAGAATTGATTCAAGAGGCAATTCAATTTCTGCCACAGGAGGAACAAAAAGTGGCATATGATTTACATGAACTCTCAAAAACACTGAAATTAAAAATAGGCATGCGTAGAAATCTGCAAAAGGCAGGCAAAGGTTATTGCATTGAATATTCATCTCAAATACAATAGAAGTAGTTTGTCAGCAGCCCCATACCTAGGTTACCAGGCATATTCTTTTTTCATTGTCATAATAACGCTGTCTACATTATTACCAGACAACATAAAGGTTGTGTCATCGGGTATTTGAATTTCTTTTGTTTCTTCTTTTACAGGAACTGAAAATATCTTATAGAAGTATTTATCATCTCTGTATTTTAGAGCATGGCTCTGGGTATGGGAATTTAAGCATGTAATATATTCTTCCATGGTTAAATCCATTTCCTCCATAATACGAGAATGAGGGTAGCCTACATATCTGTAATGCCAAGGCTCATGGGTAACGCCAGTCACAGAGACTTTATTCTTTGGATATCTTTCTATGAATCCAAAGAAAGGAGCGATTTTACGAAATCTTGAGCAAATCCCTTTCTTTGGGAAGTTAGGTCTTAAGGCATCTAAGTAGGTACTATTTTCAGAAAGGTCTATGGCCAGACCTGTACTGTGTTCACATTGTTCTTCTTTGGGAATATAGGAATCTGTATAATTTTTACCGTTTTGTTGTAAGCTGTTTTCATAAACATGATCATGGCTCTCTAGAGAACGATAACCACTTACCGGAATAATTTCATTGCCACAATTTAAAGTGGAAATAATTTTAGTAAATTCTTTTGCTGCAACATAATCCAGTAAAATATCTGAGCTAAGTAGATTTACGGATACTAAAGCTTCCCCGTATATTTGATTTTCAGGAAGGGGATGTTCCTTATTCACAAGAATTAATTCCCCTTTATGTATATTTTGTTTATGTAAAGTTATTTTTTTCATAGTCTCTCCATCTAAATAAGCAAATGCTCTTATTAGGGTTATTAATTATCTCATAGATTCTCTTCTTTTTAAGATCATGATAAAACCAATCTGTTAGGTCCATATCATTAAATTGTAAATTTATGATATTTATTATAGCAGATTATTAAAATAAAGTGTTTTAAGTACTGCTTAGGAAATATTAAGAATTACTTATGAAATGGTTATGACCAATATAATAATTAAGAGAGTTTTTCTTGAACCAAGTTCCATAAGGAACTCTCTGAAAGAAAATGTTTTTGATTGTATAAATGATCAAGGTAAGTTTCTAAAAGTTATCATAGGAGTATTTTTATGACAGGAATAACAAATATTGACAATGCAGGAATAAAGTGTAATAATGGCATTATTGCAAAACCAAGTGAAAATTTATAAAAGCTTAAAATACTTATGTTCATTGAAAGGGGAAAAGATGAAATTAAATTAAGGGAAGATTATTAAAATTGTAGCAGTAATTTTGGGTATTATTGGATTAGGTATTGCTATAACCTATATATATCTCAATACAATAGCTCGTTATTCCATATCACTAAATTCATCTTCATATTATCTAAGAATGAGAATCATATTACTCATTCTAATTTATGTGTTTTCTATTGTTTCAGTATGCACATTAATATTTGGAATCGGGCATATCATTGTACTTCTTCAGAAGATGAATGTAAACTTGCTAAACTTGAATAAATGTAAGGAAGGAACAGATATTCCTCAAATTGACCAGAGCTTTCAGGCAAATGCCAGTATTAGTCCTGAAATCCCACACATAAGCAATGAACATATGTGGAAAAGACCGGTGAGTGATGACAATTAAAAAACATAAAATGAAATTATTTTTGGTCTTACCCATCGCCGTTTTAGCTGTTATTGTCATAATATTTCTTACTGACTTGGAGGACGCTCCTCATCTTGAATTGGCAGATGGTACGTTGACATCAAGTACATATGCCTTAGTGACTCTTAAAACACCTCTTTTATCCTCTGAGGCTGTTGACAAACTCTCAATAGAAATAAGGAATTTATCAGATTCAGACATCTTTTACGACGAAGTTAATCAGTTAGAAATTAAATTTGGTGAAGACTGGTATATTATTCCAAATAAGTTATCCCCTATGCAGGAAGTATCCTATGGGATATCACCAGGTCAGTCAGTACATTATGATATTTCATTAAAAGAATACTTCGGTGTACTTAATGTAGGTGATTATAGAATTATTAAGCCGATTTATGGCTTTGATACCAAAGAAAATGTTATTGCAGAGTTTCTTGTTGAATAGCAGATTTTATTTACGGAATTCTATATTGGATATTTGGTGTGTTTTATTGTTCTATTCCCTTATCTATAAGAATGAAACTTCTCTACAATAAATACTATTTACATAACATAAAAGACCTTGCAAAATAGTATTTCTAGGCATATAATATGAAAATTAGAGAACATATATGATGTAGAGTCAAAGTCACAAAAATGAGGATTAATCATAATTGGGGATATTGACTCTTACATTATAGTATAGTTTAGTCCGAATTTTAGGGGGAACAGGTATGAAACGCATATTAATTCTTACTACTGGTGGAACAATAGTAAGTTTACAAACAGCAGATGGATTAAAGCCTGGAGAAGCAGATATTTCTTCCATTTTGTACGCTAAAATTATTACACTGAGCAGAGAGTATGAGGTGGATATCGAACCTATTTTTAATAAAGACAGTAGTAATATATTCCCTGGAGACTGGTATATTGTAAAGGAATCCATCCAAAAACATATAAATAATTATGATGGTATTGTAATTTTACATGGAACCGATACCATGTCTTATAGTGGGGCAATGTTATCCTATCTTTTTGCAGGTATAGATAAACCGATTGTATTAACTGGCTCCCAGATACCTATAGCCTTTAAAGACAGTGATGGAGTAAAGAATTTAAAAGATGCTATCATAACAGCTGGAGATGATCGTTTAAAAGGTGTTTTTGTAGTATTTCATGATAAAATAATTAACGGAACCAGAGCTTATAAGAGAAGCTCTCTTAATATGGATGCCTACATTAGTTGCAATTATCCTTATGTGGGATTTATTAAAGATAAAAAAATATTTATAACTGGAGAATATAAAACTCTATCTGAAAAAGAAGAAGGATATGATAATAAGCCGGTTAAAAATACACCATCCAATTTACCTAAAATATTTCTGCTTAAAATGGTACCTGGTGTAGATGCAGGAATCTTAGACTATGTAATTCATGGAGATTATCAGGGGGTAATCATTGAAGGATATGGTCTTGGTGGTATGCCAGTGGACAATGTTGAACTAATGGATAAATTTAAACAGTTAGTCAATATGGGGATACCTGTTATTATGGCAACCCAATGTGTATTTGATGGTGTGAATCTGGATACTTATGAAGTAGGTGTAAGTGCTAACAAGATAGGTATTATTTCAGCCTATGATATGACTACAGAGGCAATCTATACGAAATTAATGTGGATACTAAATGATACGGCTTCCTATGCAGAAGTGGTACGTATATTTCAGACAAATATTTGCGGTGAGATTGCAGTAAAATAACATTGCCAGGAGGAAACCGAGATAAACCTACTCGGATAAAATAATGAACCAATCAACGAATTGTGAATATTGTTCTAACTATGAATATGACGAAGAATATGGTTATTATTCTTGCATGGTAAATTTGGACGAAGATGAAATGGGGAGATTTCTAACCGGAGCCCATTTTCATTGTCCTCATTTTCAATTTCATGACGAATATAAACTTGCAAAAAAGCAGTAATATTATCTGTAAGCTCCAAATTAGTAATTTACACGCATAATATTCTTAAATTTAAATAAACTTAAATCAAGTACATATTTAGGATGCAAAAATGAAGAATGTTAATAATCTGAATAAGAGAATTGCAGGCATACTAATTGTTTTGATAGGTTTATATTTTTCGGCTATGTCACAGTATGACTTTCTTGTTTCAAATTTAAATGTCTGGAGAATTCCTGTAAAAGACTATATGGACCAAAGAAGACTGGAAAGGGATGCAGAAAATCAAGAGCAGGAGCAAATAAAAGACCAATCCCTTCCAGAAGAGGTAATCAAAAATTTAAACTTACATGCCCAATCTGCCGCATTAACGGATGCGGAAAGTGGTCGTGTATTGTATGAGAAAAATGGTTATAAGGAAATGCCCATGGCTAGTACTACAAAGATTATGACTTGTATTATAGCCCTTGAAAATGGAAATCTAGACGATACAGTAACAATTTCTAAATATGCCTCAACTATGCCGGATGTGCAACTAAACGTAAAGCCGGGTGAACAATACCGCCTTAAGGATTTACTTTATTCTTTAATGCTAGAATCTCATAATGATGTGGCAGTGGCCATAGCAGAGCACATTGGTGGTTCAGTAGAAGGTTTTGCTAAAATGATGAATGCGAAAGCTAAGGATTTAGGGTGTGAGCATACCAATTTTGTTACTCCAAATGGACTTGACGCTACAAATCACTACACTACAGCAGTAGAATTATCTAGAATTGCTAGTTATGCCATTAAAAATAAAGAATTTATTGATATTACCAATACATCAGCCTGGCAGTTTAGTGAATTAACAAAAGGCCGCAGCTTTACGGTTAGTAATAAAGACAGATTTCTCTATTTATATAATGGTGCAATCGGTGTTAAGACTGGATTTACAAATAAAGCTGGTTATTGTTTTGTAGGGGCTGTAAAAAGGTCTGATAAAACTTTAGTATCTGTCGTACTTGGAAGTGGGTGGCCGCCAAATAAAAGTTATAAATGGAAAGATACTACAGAATTAATGGATTATGGTGTTGATAATTTTGAGAAAAAGCAAATATTTAATACAGATAAGGTTTTTCAACCTGCTTTTGTAAAAGATGGCAAGGAAAATTTCGTAGATTTGTATTATGAAGGCAGTGTTGAGCTGTTAATGAAAAAAGACGACGTAGTCAAAATTGAGTATAAAATACCAACTGTCATTGGGGCACCTATTGGAGTTGATACAGTTGTGGGTAGTGCAAAATACTATGTAAATGATGAATTCATTCAAGAATTCCCTATACTAACCGCTAAAGAGGTAGCCAAAATTGACTTAAGATTCTGCATAGATAAGATTGTTCAAATATGGCTTGGTAGATAAATAAATTAGTACATAAATATAGATATTAATAAAGTATAAAAAACGATTCCTAAAAAGGTAATCGTTTTTTTATATTTGTTTATAGTATTTTTTTTGACTTCTAGGTATGAAATGATTATAATAGCAGAATATTACTGGGGTAGTGGTATAGACATGGAAATAAATTGGGATAATCATACAAGATTCATTAGAAAGCCATGTGTTCGAATAGGAGGAAATAATAAGTTGTTAGAATTAGTTAACATTAAAAGGAGCTATGAAGTTGGTGGCATCGAAACAAAAGCTCTCGATGGTATTAGCGTAGCTTTTAGGCAAAAAGAATTTGTTGCCATTTTGGGGACAAGTGGTTCTGGCAAAACTACTTGCTTAAATATTATTGGCGGGTTAGACAGATACGATTCTGGAGATTTAATCATTAAAGGAAAACGTACAGTAGATTTTAAAGATAAAGACTGGGATGCTTACAGAAATAATTCCATAGGTTTTGTATTCCAAAGTTACAACTTAATCATGCATCTAAGCATAGTTGCTAACGTGGAATTGGGTATGACCTTAAGTGGTGTATCCTCAGAAGAAAAGCATAAAAGAGCAATTGCAGTATTAGAGCAGGTTGGCTTAAAAGATCATTTACACAAGAAACCAAACCAATTATCTGGTGGACAGATGCAGCGTGTTGCCATAGCAAGAGCTCTTGCCAACGATCCTGAAATACTTCTATGTGATGAACCAACAGGAGCACTGGATAGTAATACAAGTGTGCAGATAATGAATCTGATACAAGAGGTTGCAAAAGATCGTCTTGTAATAATGGTAACACATAATCCAGAATTAGCAGAAGAGTATGCAGACCGAATTATTCGTTTTCAAGACGGGAAAATTATTTCAGATACTCATCCTCATGTTGAAAAACCTAAGGGAGATGAGTTTCATCTTAAGAAAACCAGCATGAGTTTTTTAACTGCACTTAGATTATCCTTTAATAATATCCGTACAAAGATGGGACGTACCACATTAACAGCGTTTGCCTCCAGTATTGGTATTATTGGTATTGCAATTATATTAAGTCTATCCACAGGGTTTCAGAGTCATATAGATGATTTTCAAAAGGATGCTATGTCTGAATTTCCCATTATTATATCTCAGTCCGCTACTAATTTGGATGCAGATAGCCTTAAAGAGATGCGACAGGAAAATACAAATGAAAAGTATGTTAATTCCGATGAAGTTTTTTTGTATGATCCAACAGAAACAAGTATAACGCATACCAATGTATTTACAGAGGAATACATGGATTATTTAAATAAAATTGACCCGGAAATATGTGGAAGTATTGGATATACACGTTTGGTGAATATGAATTTACTTAGAAAAGTGGATGACAAGGTTACTCCAGTTTCTTTAAGTAGTCCACTCACTTCTGGTTCTGGTCAATCTGGTTTTGGTGCCATGGGTGGTGCAAGCCTTTCCTCTTATCCTAAGCAATTAAGAGAAGGAGAAGAATCATATCTTGTTAAGAATTATGAATTATTAGCTGGTGCATATCCTGCTTCCTCCAATGATTTAGTACTTGTACTTGATTCCAGAAACAGACTTGATTATAATATCCTCAAAAATCTAGGATTTAAAACAGAGGATGAAGCTAGCATTAAGTTTAGTGACATCGTAGGAACAGAGTTTAAAATTGTATCTAATAATGATTTTTATACACCTACTGAAGTAGGAACCTATTTACCAGGAAATGATTATAAAGCTATGTATGATGCTCCTGATAGTATTACTGTTAAAATTGCCGGCATTGTTCGTCAAAAAGAAGAGGTTACTATGGGACTCTTAGCAGATGGTATAGCCTATAGTGATGAATTGTCAGAGCAGATTATTGAGAATGCAATGGACTCCGATATTGTTAAAGCACAAAAGGACTCCGATAAAAACATCATAACTATGGAAGATATGGATGAGTCAACTAAATCTACCTTTTTAGCCTATTTAGGTGGTAATTCTACACCATTTATGATTATGGTGTATCCTGATAACTTTGAAGATAAAGATGCGGTTACTGCATACCTTGATGCCTTTAACGATGGGAAAGACACAAAAGACAAAATTGTGTACACAGATCTTGCAGCAACTATGTCTAGTCTAACTGGCGGTATCATGGATGGAATTACACTTGTATTAATAGCCTTTGCAGCAATTTCCTTAGTTGTAAGCTTAATTATGATTTCCATTATCACATATACCTA
>DALYNO010000048.1:0-13154 GCA_031975295.1 Anaerocolumna sp.
GGGGTATTGGTCTTACTGGTGTTGGCGTTGGCTGAGGTATTGGTCTTACTGGTGTTGGTGTTGGTTGAGGGACCGGTTGTACTGGAGGTGGTGTTGGCTGAGGTACCGGTCTAACTGGGGGTACGGGAGGTGGTGTTGGTTGGGGTACCGGTTGTACTGGAGGTGGTGTTGGCTGAGGTTGCACTGGTGGTGTTGGCATCGGCTGTTCTGGCTGTTCCATACCACAAATAAGTCCTCCAATAAAAGGATATAGATGAAATTCAAATCCACTATTTGCATTTACTGCAAAAGATCCTAAAGCTGCGTTACCGCTAACATGACCACCGGTCTGATGTCCATGGAACATTGCCTGTGGTGCCAAGATACTACCCCAGATGTCTGCTGGTACTTCCATAAATATGTTTGTAGCATCTTCAAATACATATAAAGTTCTATGAGCTTTGCTTTTCTCACCCATAAGACCATACTGTAAATGGGCATTGTTTCCTGTTCTTAACTTAATTATAACCAAACTACCTTCTGGAACCTCTGCTCTTAGTCCTTTGGTTAGTAAACCATTGGGTCTTAGATCAACTAAAAATACATTCTGATTTTGGTCATTACCACGTAGTATTAATTCATGATAATTATCTACTATAGTTCCGTTTACTTCCAAATCTTCAATACAATTTTTGAAGTCCATAATACTTTCTCTGGCATCCCTAAAGAAAGCACCTAAATCTGCACCAATTCTGGAAGCTGGTATAAATCTTGGTACATCATAGCTTGGAATGAGATAATGGTCACCTTTGTCACTTGGGGACCAATACTGGCTACCTCCATTGGCTTGATACAAATAGCTTAATTCCTGCATTTGATCATTGGTATCATCTTTTCCTATTAAATAGGTACTGCCTTTGGCTACCCGAAAGTTACTGCCACCCACAGCATGCCCAATTACTACAAGTGGGCCAGAAACCGATACATTTCCACCTGCCATAAATCTAATTGCATCTGGTGAATATGCTACATTTGTATCACCATTACTTCTCTCAAAGCCTACGCTTAAACCTCTTGGGCTATAGAAACCGCCTCCGATTGCCATAGCACCTTCCACATCTACAATATTATTAGCATCACCAAAAGTGATAACATTTAAATTGGAAGCAATTCCAAAAGGATTTCCTTCTACGTCATACCAAGTCACATCGTCATAGGGTATACCATACATAGGCATATCTACGTTGTAAATATCATTATTCATAGTTGCTCCTGTGAATATTCTCAGTTCAGTTTATTCTCACTATGAATTATTGTGCTAGTATACAGGAATATTTTTTTACTTATCTGCATAGTAGAACCAAAACTCCGTATTTCTCCAATATTATCTCCTTGCTTATTTCTTTACCGGCAAGCATATCTAGCAAAGGGGTTTTTATATCAATTTTAACATCATAGGACATATAATTAAGTATAAACAGATAAGTTTCATTTCCTTTTCTTCTAACTGCCAATTCCACTTCTCTTGGCAGTTTTAATAAATCTTCATAGGGTGAGGCTACAGCAAGTTTCTTTAAAAAAGTTTCTGCTGTGCTTGCACTAAATCCTGCTCCATAATAATAAGCATATCCTTTACCAATCTGATTCTCTATAAGAGCTGGCTCCCCATCATAATAATTGCCTTTATATGTGGCTAATACTTTTGCACCTGCTACTGGCTCTAATATATCATTAAAGACAGGTGCTTCCAGGATGTCTCCATCCCAATCGGCATATTCTTCCTCATCCATTGGTCCTAAATGAGTATAATCAGATACTCTTACCCCACAAAGCTTTCCTGCATATCCTGGAAGTGGCTGCATTGGACAACGTCCGTACTCATCTTTATAACCAGTACGTGCTCCCATAATCAGCTTACCACCGCTTTCTACGTAACGTTCTAATAAATCAGCAGTTTCCTTGGTAAGTATGGTAGCGTGGGGATAAATAATTAAACTGTAATTGCTTAATTCTTCTACAGTGGTCTTATTTTCTCCTTCTTTTTGTAAAAAAATGAAATCAAGAGGTGTATGTGTCCACTGAGCAGCACTAAACCAACCATTATCACTAAAGCTATCAATTGGACCATGCCATTTATCCTGTTCCCCATCCCAGCCATTATCATAATCCTTAAGAAATGCTACTTTTGCCTCATAGTTTGAACCTGCAATATGAGATAGCTGCTTAAAATCATCTCTAATACTTTTCAGCTCTTTAAGGCGTCTATTAGGCTCGTTGGAATAATCATTTAAACCATGCCAATATATTTCTGTACCAATCCAACAGGTTCTCCATCTAAAGTAGCTGATAAAGTCTGCTCCATGAGCAACAGATTGAAAAGTCCATAATCTCATCTGCCCAGGTTTTGGTGCCGGCTGTTTCATTCTGCTGTCCCAACCTCCAGGACCAGATTGTTGTTCCATAATTCCAAAATTAGGAGAGATCGATCTTGTAAGAGTCAGCGTCCAGGAGGTTCTTCTATCATTTAAATTACCAGGTTTTTTGGGGTCTGTCCATGTATCAAATGCAAAGTTTGGATAGGAGTCATACGTAATAAAATCAAGTGCAGCATTAGTCATTTCATGACTGTCTAAATGTCCAAACACTCCGTTGGTGGTAATAAACTGGCTGGCTGGTTTATATTTTCTTATAATATCTGCCTGGAATTTACAAAACTCAATAGTGCTCCTAGAGAAAAATCTTTTTTCTTCCAGAACCATATGAGGATTATTTGAACTGGCCAGAGTTGGTCTGGTTAAATAAATCTCCTCCCAGGAAGTATAGGTCTGATTCCAAAAAACTGTTCCCATTGCATCATTTAATGCATCAAGAGTTTTAAATTTATCTTTTAAATAGGCTCTAAACGCCAGGTGATCAGATGCAGAATAAAATACGTTGGTTTCACAGTTTAACTCATTATCAATCTGCCAGCCAATAATTGCAGGATGAGGGCAATAATGGGCGGCGATTTTCTCAACTATCCTTTTCGCAAAGGTGTTAAATACCAATGAATTATGGGTATTGTGCTTTCTCATACCATGTCTTACCAACGTTCCATCCTCTTTGGCATTTAAAACTTCTGGATATTTATTGGTTAACCAGGCAGGAGGTGTTGCTGTTGGTGTACAAAAAATAACTTTTACACCCTTTTTATAAGCAAGATCTAAGAACCTGTCAAAAAATTCATAGGTAAATTCACCTTCACTAGGTTCAAATTTGTTCCAGGCAAATTCAGCAATTCTGATTACTTCTATACCATGGTCAAGCATGCGCTCCAAATCATCTTCCCACAGATTTTCTGACCAATGTTCCGGATAATAACATACACCTAAAGTCAGCTTATCAAGTTCAATGGATTTCTTCTTATTTTGATTCATTTTGTATTCCTCCAATCAATTTTAATAGAGTGAAAAGTGCTTTTTCTACAAGACTTTACTTCGTCTTTTTCTTATAGTACCCTTGTACAAACATTGAATACATAGTATTATATTGTTATTATATTAAATCATAATATCTAAGTATATATCTCTATGTTGCTATTTATATAACTATATTGTTATAGGAGGTAAGATTTTGAAAAGACAGGTTTTTCTACCTATCATACATGAAAATCCCTACTTTTGTTTTCCTGAATCCGTTGGCTGGTATGAGGCGGAACCTACCCATTTTGTCAAAAGAGATAAAAATGAGTTAAACTATTTTAATCTGCATGTGGTTTTAAAAGGGAAAGGGTATTTACAATCAAAAAAAGAAACACATATACTCTCCCAAGGTGATTGCTTTCTTTATTTTCCCTATGAAGAGCAGCATTATTATTCAGACAAAGAAACTCCATGGGAAGTGGTATGGGTACACTTTGCTGGTAACCATTTAACAGAGTTTCTGATAGAAAAAGGCATCCACCAATCCAATGTGTGGACTTTAAGATTATGGAGTAATATTAAAGATGCTATTATCGGATTATTAAAGGAAGCAGAAAACTTTGCAATACTGCATCCTTCTGTCTTATCTACGCTGACCTATGGGGTAATCGCAGAATTTATTGCTCAAATTGAACCCCTTACCGCCAATAAGGGAGGACCAGATATTTATAACAGAATTGTTTCCTTACTACCTAAAATGCGTGAGTTATCCTCCAAACCTTTTGAACTTAAATATTGGTCGGATGAATTAAATATAAGTACCTTCTATTTCTGTAAAATGTTTAAAAAGACTACAGGCATGACACCTACAAATTTTATAATGCTTTGCCGACTGCAAAAATCCAAACAATTGTTAATGGAGAAATGTGATCTCACTGTTAAGCAAATCGCATTAGAATGCGGTTATCCAAGCATTAGTTACTTTGGCAGACTCTTTCTTGAGAATGAAGGTGTTACTCCTGTAGAATATAGAAAACAACATAGCACGTAATTTACATTACCACTTCTCATAACTTATGGTAGCTTATAACGTTCCCCATTTATATCTGTTTGGCTGGTTTCACTATAATTTTATAAGGTCCAGTTTCAATTCGTGAGACTTCATAAATATAGCTTCTTTTCATCATTTCATCATGGAACCTGGCATAACATGATCACATAGAATCTCTAATTGTGTAAACGTTGTGGAATTAAGGAACGGTAAGATTGTACTTTTAGAAGTATGAGAAGAATTACTCCCCTTTAGAAGGTTAAAATCAAAAAAGTAGTGATCTTTCTGATGGGTTTCATAAGGTCTGGTTGGTACTATTTTATTTGTCTCCATACCTTCTTTCAAATCCATCAGTTCAATACTGATCTCTTGGTAAATGGAATCTAACATGGATTCATGAAATGTTTGTAATTCTGATATTACAAAACCTGCTTGATTTAATACATTGTAGACGATTCCAGTTATATTGGTACCAATAATAATTCTGCAATCCCCTAATTCATTAACAAGCCTGGATATATTGTCACGTACCTCGGGTAATGATCCATCACAAATATGATGAACAGATATTTCCTTATGTACGTTCCAAAGGGTGTCTTCTTCTTTATAAACCAGTAAAGTATTCGCTTCCTGCAGTTTGGTTAGTTGTTGATTCTGATTCAAAATAACTGCTATTTCCTGCTGCATATTACCACCTGCTTTCTAATAAAATGATGAATGATACTACTATTCATGAATTGTAATATAAAAGTAAGTATAATCCATAATTTTATTAGCAGCAAGTAGTGATTTCATATACAAATGATTAAATTAATTCTTCAGGCATATCCTCTTGTCCAAAAATCCAGATGGTACAAGAGCTTGTTGAAATTTCAGCAGCAACTACTACCATAGCTACTAATAGGCTAGCCAGACTGCTTTCTTTTAATCTTTTCATTAACCTCTCTCTTTTACTCATAAGTTACTCCTTTCACTTTTATTTGTCTACTATTCTAATGATGCACTGCACCTCTAGACACACCGGTCATGTTTAACCCCAAAAACTAAGTAAGCTATGGGTGTTGTGAGCAATGCAGTTAATAACAATGCCCATAAACTCAGATTATAAATATCAGAATTTATAAAACGAAAAGCCATCGTTAACATAAGGTATATGCCAAACTGGAATTTAAGCTTTTTTTTCAATTCTTTACTTCTTAATGGACGACTGGAACTACCCTGTGGAATATAGATGATGCAGATTGAAAGAATAATAAGCCAGAGTATTAATTCAAGAAGCCAATACATATGTATAGATTGATATAATAGGATTGGTATTGCAAGCACTATAAAAGAAGCTATAAAACAGGCTATTTTTCCTTTTAAATGTATCCCTAAGGCTGCACTTCTATATAACTTATATGCCACTAATAAAATAGCATACTCATACAGGAAGCCTAAAAAAGCCATGATGATACCTAATAAAGTACAATTAATGCATAATCTTATAAACAACTTAATCTGATATTCTGCTTTCATTGCTTTTAATTCGGTATACTTTAAATCTCTCACCAAATAATTAGATAATCCGCTCATGAAAATATCACTCCTTGTTATGTATTTACTCAAATCCTAATCTAAAAATTACTAAAATTTCTCTCAAACTTTTCCAATCTCATTGACAGCACTTAAATATAGTATATAATTTATAAGTGCAAGGGTGTCTTAAGATACACTTGCGCTTTTTTTATCATAGGCAGTTACGAAGCTTTTAGACCTGATTTATTTATTATGCAATGATAGTTTTATGCAAAATATCGCCGTTTGGATGACTGAAGTCATAACTTCGTATCATTCATCTGATGCATGCAGGGAATCTGATTGTTTCGCAATTTACTATTTTTTAATCAAAATGAAAGGAGCCCATGACACCATATATTTGTCATGAACCAAATGAATGCGTAAGTTTAAAAAAATTACAGGTCTTTATAATGAATCTAAGAGAATTGCAAACGGACTCCATGAAATGTCAAACGGTATTTTAGATACACAAATTCAAATCACTGAGGACATGCTTTTATCTGACCTGGCTAAGGACTTTAATGATATTAACACATTGCTTAATAGTTATATTCGTGAAATTACCCATGTAATCTCCCACTTCTCAGCTGGAGACATGACCATTAAAATGGATCAAGAGGTTTCATTTAAAGGAGATTTTGTACCCATTAAAAATGCACTTACCAAAATGGGAACATCCCTGAATCAAACATTTACTGCTATAGCAGAGCTTTCGGCAAGTATTGATGATATGTGTATCCAAATGGATGAATCAACCAATACCATTGCTCATAATGCATCCAAGGAAGCTAACCTAATTACAGATTTATCCACTACCATGACGGATATTACATATAAAACTATTTTAAACACTTCTAATGCAAAATTAGTTAGTGAAAATGCCAATGAAACAAAACGGGAAGCAGAGATTGGCAAGGAATATATGAATCAAATGCTTACGTCCATGGAAGGGGTAAAAGCCTCAACAGATGACATTGGTCATGTCATTGAATTAATACATAACATATCTTCCAAAACAAAGCTATTATCCTTAAATGCCTCTATTGAAGCGGCAAGAGCAGGTGATGCTGGTAAAGGCTTTGCCGTAGTTGCCGAACAAGTGGGTAACCTTGCCTCTCAGAGTGCTGCTGCTGTACAGCAAACTGTAGATTTAATAACTGCTAATCATGAAAAGGTAAAAGAAAGTACTGAAACTGCTTCCAAAACTGCTGAAAGCTTTTCTTTTATCCAAGATTCTATTGATAAAACAGTGGCCCTTAGTTCAAAAATAGTAGATGATTCTATGGACCAGGAAACCAGCTTTAAAAACGTTTCCACAATTATTAGTAATATCTCTCTTAGTGGACAAAATAATGCTGCATTTGCCATGCAAGGTGCTTCAAGTACTTCTACATTACTGGAACATTCCAGCCGCTTACGTAAGTTAATCAGTACTTTTCGTATAGATGGTGATACTGGTATAGCTAGAAATTATGAAGAGGAATCCCGATTTGAGCAAATGATTATGTCAGATTTAATACATCAATTACTTACAGCCCATACTTTAGATGCAAAAGATAAGGTATTAAAGAATTTTATTAAGGATTACACTGAAATTGAATGCTTATATGCTATGGATTATGAAGGTATACAAGTAAGCCACACCATATTAAACCCCTCTCTGCAAATTGAAAACATTGTTGAATTTGAACCTAGTAATCCAGGAACTAATTTTAACTCTAAAAAATATTTCAGACAGGCTATCCTGCTTGACGGTGTTATCTATAGTTCCTATGATTATATTTCTGGTGCCACTGGCAAATTATGCCGTACTGTTTCTAAACTATATGAGGCTGCTGATGGTAAAAAATATGTAGTATGCGCTGATATTAGCTGTATATTTTAATAGGGTTGGATGTGTGAAATGTTAAATTATGTCTTGTCCTACTACAAAATTTAACATTTTATTACATTATAGTCAAGGTTTTTATATATATTTTTATATTTCCATCAAAACTCTAGTAATTCCTATTGGCAATTTGAAAAATCGATTCTTGTGTGCTCCCTGGAATTAAAAGAAGCCCTCTTCTCAGGTTAATCAACTGGTCCGAGATTAGGGCTTCTTATTTCTATGCTATTCTTGTCTTTTTCTGGTAATACCTAGCAGCATTAGATAGCATGAAGTTAATTATAAAATAGTTCAAAGCTACATAACCATACAGTGCACAAACTTCTGCAACTCCTCTTGCCGAAGCAAGTACAACTTGACTGTTCCTGGTTAATTCCATAATATCTACAGCTTTTAAGAAAGCTGTATCCTTAATAATTGTAGTAACCTGTGACATTAAGGCCGGAATAATACTTTTGTAGGTTTGGGGAAGTATGATATACATAAGGATTTGAACAAAATGAAATCCCTGCGATTCTGCTGCTTCTGTTTGGCCTCTAGGAATTGCATTTAAACCACCGCGAACTATTTCAGCCACTACTGCTGATGTAAATAGGGTAAAGGAAAAAATAGCAATGGGTAAAGCATCCCCTTTTATAGAAAACCGAAAGAATAATATCCACAATATATTTGGGGTACATCGGAATAACTCAATATAAGCCACCGCTAATTTCCCAAAAATCTTCCACTTTCCTTTGGCATAAGTCCGAACCAGAGCCAATATTGTGCCAAAGAACAGGCTTAGAATTAGAGTGCCAAAAGCAATTAACACGGTAAGTTTTAGCCCGTCCACCATAAACATAATATTATCTGATGAAAATATCTCCCTCATTTATAATACCTCCGCTTTTATTTTCTTCTCAACAGGCACTTGCTTGGACTTCTCTTCCAGTCTATGCGCAAGTTTAGCCAAAGGAAAACAAATGATGAAATAAAGTAAGGCAGATAATAGATAACCTTGTAAATATCCCGTCTGCGAAACCCAGTTATCTGAATAATACATTAAATCAAGACCTGCCACCAATGCCAACACAGAAGTATTCTTAACAAGACTTAAGGCCTGGTTTGCCAAAGGCGGATAAATCATTTTTAGAGTCTGGGGCAATATAACATATCTCATAGTTTGTATATTAGTAAATCCTTGAGAATGTGCCGCCTCTACTTGACCTTTTGGTATTCCTTCAATTCCCATTCTAATCACTTCTGCTATGTAAGCACCATGATATAAACCAACACCTATGGTTCCTAAAATAAATTTAGAGATACGCACTGGCCGACTCGTGTTTAATAAACTTTTTAAAATCAATGGTAAACCATTATAATAAAAGAAAACTTGAATAACCAAGGGAGTACCTTGAAAGAATTCAACATAAACCCTTGCTATACCTCTTAATACTTTGTGTTTGGAGGTAGACATAAGGCCCAATATAACACCTAAAATTAACGCAAGTATAAGGCCTGCTACTGCAACCTTTAAGGTCATAATTAACCCTTCAAAAAAGGGGCCGCAGTTCTCAAATAAAATTCCCCATCGTTGTTTACTTAACAAACCTTCTACCATGTCAACCTCTTTCTGAATCTTAATTCTCTTATATAGTCACACCTATAGGGGCTGTTGCAAAATGCATCTTGACGGATTTCACATAACTCAAACATAAATAACTCGGTATCTAATATGCTTTGTATCAGTAATCGCACCTGATATATTCACTATCAGCATACAAATCATACTAAGAGTCAGCCAAGTCAGTATTATGTTAAGTTATATCCCTTACATTTTGTAACAGCCCCTATGTAATTTTAAAAAACTTATTCAATTCCCCAATCAGATATCATTGCCGCTAGTTTACCGCTGTCTTTTAGCTCTACAACCACACCATCCACTAAGGTAGCTAAGTCCTTATTCTTAAGTGCAGACGCAACACCATAATCTTGTTCAGCAAAACGATCAGGTAATATCTTCGTAGTATCATCGTTATATCCAGCTAAGATAGCGCGATCTACAGAGAAAATATCAATATTTCCTGAAGATAAGGCCGCACTAAGGGCAGGGTAACCGTCAAATTCCTGAAACTCTGGCGTAACTGCTATGTTATTCTCTGTTATGTATTTCTGGATACCATCTTTTGTAGAGGATCCCTGAGCAACACCTATAATCGCACCGTCTAAATCTTCAACTGAACCATAAGGCGCATCTGCTAAACTCATTAAGCCAATTGCATCTGTAAAATATGGTGTTGAGAAGTTCCAGGACTCTTTTCTTTCATCAGTAATGGTAAAGGTGGCAATAACCAAATCGATTTCACCATTATCAAGTAATGCACCTCTGGTTTTAGCTGTAACACCTTGGAATTCAACCATTTTCTTGGTTTTGGCTTCTTCAGTTGTAACACCAAAGATTTTAGCTGCTATTTCATAAGCCAAATCAATTTCAAGACCTGTATATTCACCAGTAGCAGTATCTTGGAGACCAAATTTGGGCACATCCACCTTACTGCCTACTTTTAAAACACCTGCAGATTTGATTTTATCAACAGCATTACTACCTTCTTCTTTTTTACCACAGGCTGTTAGAACCATGGTAAAGATAAGCGCTATACATAAAAGTAAGCTTAACTTTTTTATAACTCCTCTTATCATTGACATTTCCTCCTTCATTTATCATCTTCCTCTATCTTAAGATCTTACTTAAGAACAATTTAGTTCTTTCATTCTCAGGATTATCAAAAAACTGTTCTGGACTACCGGACTCAACAATCTTACCGTCATCCATAAAGATTACTTTATCCGCTACCTGTCTTGCAAATCCCATTTCATGGGTAACACATATCATAGTTATGTTCTCTTTAGATAAGTTAATCATTACATCCAGTACTTCCTGCACCATCTCAGGATCCAGAGCACTTGTTGGTTCATCAAATAATATTATCTTTTGTTTGGTTGCCAAAGCCCTTGCAATCGCAACCCTTTGCTGTTGCCCACCGGATAGATTCTGGGGATAAGCATTCGCCTTTTCTAAAAGCCCCACTTTATCTAAGTAATATAATGCAAGCTTTTTAGCCTCTTCTTTAGATACCCCCTGTAGCTTCATAGGAGCTAACATTAAATTCTTCATTACAGTCATATGGGGATACAGATTAAACTGCTGGAATACCATAGCTGTATTCTTTCGATTTATCTCGCATCTATTTTTTTTCGTAACCAGTTCTCCATCAATAAATACTTCACCAGAACAGGGTTCTTCTAAATGATTGATGCAACGTATCAGAGTGCTTTTACCACTTCCAGAAGGTCCAATTATTACAAGTTTTTCTCCCTCTTTTACTTCAAGATCAACATCTTTAAGTACATGGACTTTACCAAAAGATTTATTTAGGTTTCTAACGCGTATCATTATCCTTCTCCTCGTTTCCTATAGCAACATATGGATTGCATAAATTGTTGCCATAAATTAGAAAAGATGCGTTACTCTATCAAAGTAACGCATCATCGCTGTATTTGTTTATTATAGCGGTTAAGGATTTTTATGTCAATAATAAATTCATAATTATATTGAAATTTTCTCCATTTTTTTGAATTTTATAATAACCTTGAATAAATCTCCGTCCAGTTGTATATCTAACTTACCACCCTGAGCATCTACAAAGCTTCTTACTATGGCCAGACCAAGGCCTGAGCCTTCCGTATTTCTAGACTTATCACCACGCACAAATCGTTCTGTTATTTCATCAGGTGTAAAATCCAACTCTGTAGCTGATATATTTTTTAAGGAAATAATTACATTGGTTTCATTTTCTGTAAGTTCAATAAAGGCTCTCGTATCCGGTAGAGAATACTTTGTTATATTAATAATTAGATTTTCAAAAATACGGTATGTCTTTTCACTATCTAAAGTAAGCATTACCTTCTCGTTTTGGAAGCGATTACGAAATTCCACTCTGGATTCCCTTATCTTATCATCTAACTCTAATTGAACCTGCTTAATTAAGGATACAATATCTACCTCTACCAGATTTAAATGCATATTATCACTGTTTGCTTTACTCATTTCAAATAAATCTTCTATCAGTCTCTTTAATCGCATGGATTTTTTATCAAGAGTATCAATATAAGATAATCTTTCTTCTTCTGTAATATTTACGTCTTTTAGTAAATTTACATAGGTAATAATTGCTGTCAGTGGAGTCTTTAAGTCATGGGATACATTACTAATTAATTCTGTTTTCATTTTCTGGCTTTTCATTTCTTCGTCTACAGCCTTTTTAAAACCATACTGAACTTTACTAAGTTCTTCTTTTAATGGGTTAAAAATACCTAGATCCTTATCCACCACAACTTCCAAATTACCCTCTGCCATCTTACTAGTGGCATTCATAAGAACCTGATATTGTTGTTTCAGAGTGGTCACATATTTCTTTAAAACAAAGAAAAGAATCACACTGTAAAGTATCAATACGAATATACCCGCTACCCATATGGAACAAAGTATTGCTAAGACAACAAAATTAACAACAAGTATTTTAAGGATTGCTTTGTTGGAGGCATCTGTCAAATCAATATCTTTTAGAGAACTCAAAAACCTTTTTATCTTTACACAAAACCAACCGCAGATTGTTCTTTCCTTCATATATTTCTTAAGTCCAAGACTAAATACTTGTAAAAGTGATATGAAACATGTTAGGAAAATGAAAAGAACAAACAGCCAAATCATATAATTAAATCCAAAATCAAGTACTCTTTCTGTATTCTTAGGAAGTACTAAATTAGATAAATCCAGAAATTCTCCTCTCGCAGTTTCCTTTGCCATACTCAGTAAACTATCATATAGCATAAAAGGAACAAATACACCAAATAAACCAACTTCGCCAGGCACTATTCCAGCCAAAGCTTTTAATCCTGAGTTCTTTCTTACAGAGGCAACTAACCCCACTAGTATAATAATAAAAATTGCTATACAAAATACCTGTGTAAAACCTCCATTGGCAAAAGCTTCTCGATCACCAGAATAATACATATAATTGTTATGTCCAAAATAAAAGCCATCTGATTTAGCAGCATAGATAATCGTTACATTAGAGGGTCCTTTGATTTGATTTCCATATTGGTACCAACTATCTGAATTACTATCTTGTCTAATTACTTGCTTTGTTAAATCTTTTGTAATAAACAAATCCTTTTTATCCTGTTCAAGTCCGCTAAATACAGGTATTTGCAATTTACCCTCTTGGTCATATTG
>DALYNO010000049.1:0-13096 GCA_031975295.1 Anaerocolumna sp.
AGGGTGTATAATATAAGGCTCACCAGATTTCCGAAATTGATTCTTGTGAGCTTCATCTGCAATATGGTATGCTTTTTCAATCATGGAAATATCAGCAGAGGGATGATAACTCTCCACGATTTTCACTAACCTTTGGTACAAATCTTCAGCACTTGTAAAGTCTGAAGGAGGATTTTCTTCCATTAACTTTTTATTTTTTTCCTTATCTATTCCCAAGGCATTTGCCTTATTTTCCATGAAATCACCACCCAGATTCTAAGTTTATCTTTTAATTATAAACAATATAAAATGAAAAATCAATTCCTTTATTGAATTATGGCACATCTTGCTGTCTTTTGTCAAAAAATTTGAAATTCCTGTATTTATCTTATATTTATTATAAACAATAAGAGGCTGTTCCAAACAGACACTTGCCACTAAGAAAGGATTACAGTAATCATTACAATCCTTTGTTTAAGTAACTTTGTCGGCTTAAAACAACCTCATATATTATTTGTTTTGCAGCATTTCATTATTTGCCTTCGTATTTCACCACTGCTTCTACATCATAGTTTGCTATCTTATCTCGTCCGTGAAGTCCTTCTAATTCCATGAGAAAAATTATCTTAACAACAATCCCGCCAAGACTTTCAATTAACTTGGTTATCGCTTCAACTGTACCACCAGTTGCCAATAGATCGTCTATAATTGCAACTTTTTGACCTGGTTTTATAGAGTCTTTATGCATTTCTATTGTTGCTGTACCATACTCTAATGCATATTCCATTTCTATTGTTTCACAGGGTAGTTTGCCTTTTTTTCTAACTGGAACAAATGCTTTATTTAAATTATACGCAATAGGCACACCAAATATAAATCCTCTGGATTCAGGTCCTACCACGACATCTATATCAACATCTTTAAGAAGCGCTTGCATTTCATCTATTGATAATTTCAAGCTATCTTTGTCTTGTAATACACTTGTTACATCACGAAAGATGATACCTTCTTCCGGAAAATCTGGTATGCTTCTTATATATTCCTCTAATTTTTTCATAGCTTAAGCCTCTTTCTCATTAAAATTTACATTACTTCAAAGGTACTTCAATACCAAGGTACATTATATCATTTATTTATAGAATTTTCAATTTAAATCCGTAAGTTATAGCAAAGCAGGATAAATTCTTGTGGATATAAATTGAAGATATGGGAACGGACATGATGATTACTGCCAATACCTGCTAGTATCTTATCTGGTATCATCTTTTTGGAACATATAGTTTTGAATGACTGCCTGGAGTGTTCTTTTTCCGTTGTACTCATTGATGTCGGGATAGTATGTAATGGATAGTCTAACTTTATTCTCTCTATTTTGAAAGATTTTATTACGCTCTTCTTCTCCATACATTTCATTTAAATTCTCAAGAAACTCATTGGTATCACCAAAGTACATACAATCTACGGTTCTGCCATATGTATTGGTAAGTGTTAGTTTAAGTACATTGGCGTTTTTTCCAAGTATTACCGCTTTGTTGATAAGAAGATTTTTTTCTCCGAATAAAGGCTTTGGGTTTCCTTTTCCAAAGGGCTCCAATCTTTTTAGTTCTATCACTAGCTCCTCACTTAAATAACCAAAGGGAAGCAACACATCAATGGAGACTTTGGGAATTAGGTCTTCTGGTGTCAGGATCGTTTGCTGATTTAGGATTTTTCTAAAGTCTTCTAAATGATTTGTTTCAAGTGACATGCCTGCTGCCATAGGATGTCCGCCGTATTTTAGCAGATAGTTTTTACAGCCTGTAAGTTCATCATAAATATTGCAGGCTTCTATACTTCTAGCCGATCCTTTTATCCCATTTTCAGAATCTGTAAGTACGATCGCTGGTTTATTATATCTTTCTTTTAATCTTCCAGCTATAATTCCCGCTAAGCTTTCGTGACAATCTTTTAGATATACGACAAGTATTTTGTCTTCCTTTAAGCTAGTGCTCTCCACTAACTTTATAGCTTGTTCTAATCCTTTTATGGTCATATCTTTTCTGGTATCATTCAGCTCTTTTAGTTCATTAGCCAATTTCATTGCTTCTTCTCTGGAACTGCTAAGCAAGAGTTTTAATCCGATTTTGGCAGTTTGAAGTCTTCCTGAAGCATTTAGACATGGACCAATTATAAACCCAAGATGATAGGCTGCTATATTATTTAAGGGAATATTGTTTACTTCAAAAAGTGCTCTAAGACCAAAGTTAGATGTATCTTTTAGCATTTCTATACCTTTTTTTACAATAACTCTGTTTTCATTTTTTAAGTCCATGACGTCACAGATTGTAGCAATAGCAACTATTTCCAGATATACCAATGCATCTGCCTCAGGTTGATTAAATTTATGAAACAGAACTTGAATCAGTTTAAAGGCTACCCCGGCTCCACATAAGGATTCAAAAGGATAATGACAATCCATCTGTTTCATATTAACTACTGCATCACATTCTGGAAGGGTATATACCTTTTGCTCATTCTCTATAACGTAAGGAATATCATGGTGATCTGTTATGATTACAGTCATACCAAGTTCTTTACCTTTTTTAACCTGTTGGGTGGCAGAGATTCCGTTATCACAGGTTATTATAGTATCGATACCATCAGCTGCTGCTTTTTCTATGATGTTTAAGTTAATACCATATCCATCTTTAATTCTGTCAGGTATTTCATAATCAACCTGTGCATGAAGGGCACTTAAAGCATGATATAGTATATAGGTAGAAGCTACTCCGTCAACATCATAGTCACCAACAATTCGGATTTTTTTGCCTTGTAATATCTTTTGTTCAAGAATTTCAGAAGCTTTATCTAAATCCTTCATTAAGGATGGATTATGAAGATACTTAAGGTCAGGTTCCAAAAAGAGAGCGATATCCCCTTCCTCCAGGATTTCCCTGTTAGTAATCAGTCTTGCAAGTACTTCGCTAATATTATATTTTATGGTTAAGGCATGAAAATCGGCCTTTTTGTTTTTTAATACCCAACGTTCAGATTTCATATACAACCTTTCTAATTAACTCCCAAAAATAGTCCCACCGCTTTCATCTAAATAAAATGAAACATAATAATAACTATTTTATGTCATTTATCCTTATCACACCAAAAATGCATGTTCCATCATCACGATAACATTTGTGGGGCATCACAATTATTAATAATAATGAAAATAACCCGCCTTATCCTATGTTTCATAAGGCAGGTATCCTATTTCTATGTAATGTTGTAAAATACTACGTACATCAATTTCTTACTGCTATGTTGTCATGTATTGTAACTTGCTGCCCTTGCCCCCTATATTATTCTGCTCTGGCTGCCTGTATCATTAATGCACACTCTACACGTTTTTTTTGCATTTCACAACCTATATCATAGGTATCTTGAATACTTCCATGGAATTTAAAGGAATTGGCTGCGCAACCACCACTACAATAGAATTTTGCAAAACATTCTTTACATTTTTCTTTTGCATAAACATTACAGCATTTAAACTCATCTCTTAGTTCTGCTGTTTTAACACCCTCAAACACATTTCCCATTAAGAATTCATCTTCACCAACAAATTGATGGCAAGGATATAAATCTCCCCATGGTGTAACTGCTAAGTATTCTGTCCCTGAGCCACAGCCTGATAAACGTTTGGCAACACAAGGACCACCTGACAAATCTATCATAAAATGGAAGAAGTTAAAATGATTTCCCTTTTTCTCCTCTTTCAGTATGTAAGCTGCCAATTTATCGTATTCTTCAAAAATTGTTGGTAAATCCTCCTGCTTAATTGCATATTCTTCTTCAGGTAATGCAACCACTGGCTCAACTGATATTTGCTTAAATCCAAGTTCTGCAAGATGGGCAACATCCTTTGAAAAATCAAGATTATGATGTGTAAAGGTTCCTCTTACATAATAGTTATTTTGGTTTCTGCTCTCTGCTAATTTAGCAAATTTAGGAATGATAATATCATAGCTACCTTTTTTATTACGAGAAGGTCTCATAAAATCATTGACTTCTTTTCGTCCGTCAATACTTAATACCACATTACTCATTTCCTTATTAGCGAATTCCATAATGTCATCATTTAGCAGTATACCATTGGTAGTTAATGTAAATCTAAACTTCTTATTATGTTCTTCCTCTAGTCCTCTACCATACTCCACAAGTCTTTTCACAACATCAAAATTCATTAAAGGTTCGCCGCCAAAGAAATCTACTTCAAGATTCCTTCTCTTGCCGGAATTGGCAATTAAGAAATCAATGGCTTGTTTACCAACTTCATAACTCATTAATTCTCTTCTGCCATGATATTCCCCTTCTTCTGCAAAGCAGTAGCGACAGGCTAAGTTACAATCATGGGCAATATGAAGACAAAGTGCTTTTACTACAGTAGATCTGGATTTAAAATCAGAAATATACTTTTCATAGATATCATCTGTAAAGAGGGCTCCCTCTTTGATTAACGCTTCAACATCTGCAATTGCTTCTATAATTGCAGTTTCTAGTCCTTCTTGACTTTTATCTTCTTCTAGTAAATCCATATATTCTGCCCCATTTTTTATAAGGCTTCTCATGATTTCTTCTTTTACTTCAAAAGAGACTAAATGCTCTTTGTTTCTTTCTTCCTTATTATATAATTCAATAATATCGTAAACCAGATCATCCACAACATGAACCATGCCGCTATTTACATCTAGTACCATATTGTATCCATTATTTTTATATTGGTGTACCAATGTTTCTCCCTTCTGCTTCAAAACTCCATAAAACAGTGTTTATAATAAGTAGCCACTGTTAGTTAGAATAATGATAGACAGTGAATAAGCAGCGGCCTTAAGACGCTGCTTATAAAATACATGTTAAATCCAAAATAATGCTATGTACTTCGTACCTTAATTATTATTGGTTTTCACAGCTCTGATTTCCTACAGTACAGGAAGTTTTACATGCTGATTGGCAAGAAGTCTGGCATTCGCCGCATCCGCCTTTTTTCATTGTATCTTTTAAATTTCTGGTATTTAAAGTCTTAATACGTTTCATAAAGCTGCCTCCTTTAATATTCCTAATGTCTTAAATCGACAATAATCCATTTGGTATTATATCACATAGTAACTAAGTTGAAAAGTTTTTTTTATTTGTCTTACTGAAATAATAGCTATTGATTATTTCAGCTAACCATGCCGCCTAGCATCCCCCCCATAAGACACATAAGTAAACCGTTAACCATACCCGACATCTCCATACCAACAAATGAATTCATTATAATTGAAATCAAAAGCATTACAACAAAGTAAAGAGCTCCCATGGCAAGACCCCATAAAAACCTTTTATGTTCTGCACTCTTGCCAAGTAAGAAGCCGCCTACAAAAGTTGAAATCACATAAATGGCAATAATTGCACCGCTCAAAACTTTATTGCTCATATCCAGCTTTAACATTAAAAAAGCCAGTAGCACTAATAGTAATCCCGTTATTATATAGGAGAACAGCAAATCCTTTAATACTGTCATAACTTTGGAATTACGGTGTATAACTCTATCCATACGTACCTCCGTACACATCTATAGTGTAATATATTACAAGACTTTATGGGATATTCTATTAAGTTAAAATTATAAGCAGTATGTTCTTACGTTATGTGAAAGTAAAGGTTACTTTGGTGGTCTATTTTCACAGCTTAAGTTGAACAACCCTATACTTATAAATAATATAATGTTATAATTTAAAATAAATAGAATGGTTACTGTATTACTACTGCATAAAATGTAATACGATGAAAGGAAATTCCTATGGATTTTATAGATTTACACGTTCATTCCAATGCCTCTGATGGTACTCTCTCCCCTGCCGAAGTGGTAAGTTTAGCGATAAACAGCGGACTTCGGGCCATTGCCTTAACGGATCATGACACCCTTTCTGGCATAAAAGAGGCAAGGACTGCTGCGCTCTTAAATTCTGACTCTAAAAGTCCCCTTCGCATTATCCCAGGGACTGAAATTTCTGTTTCTTATAAGAACAAAGATATCCATCTTCTTGGACTGTTTGTTGATCCTGATAACCAGGAACTTGATAATGCTTTAAGGGAAGCGATTAAAAACCGAGATGCCCGCAACGAAAAAATGGCTGAAAACTTAAGAATGGCTGGAATTGATATTACCATAGATAAAATAAGACAAACAGAAGGTAATGCAGTACTAACACGAGCGCATTTTGCTAAATATATGACGGAACACGGATTTACCAAATCTAATCAAGATGCATTTAACAGGTTTTTAAATGATGATTCCCCCTATTATGTGGCTAGAGAATATCTAATTCCTAAGGAAGCTATCGATTTAATTCATGGTGCAAATGGATTAGCAATACTTGCTCATCCTCTATTATATAAATATGATTTAACAGGGGTAGAAGAATTAGTCTCCTTATTTAGTTCTTATGGTTTAGATGGAATTGAAGCTATTTACTCCTCTAACATGGGTTTTGATGAAGGCCATTTAAGACGAATTGCCAACAAATACGGTCTTGCCATATCCGGTGGTTCTGATTTTCATGGAGCAAATAAACCCCACCTGAATATTGGTACTGGTAAAGGTAATCTAAAAGTTCCTTATACAATATTAGAACAGTTAGAGCAAAGACTGCATTACTAAAAAAGCGTGTTATACTATGGACCTATAAGTCTAAGTATAACACGCTTTTATATATTTTATTAGCTTTCTTTTGCAGCACCTGGCTTTTCAACTTCAACAACTGCAGTCTTCTTCATTGGAATACGACAGTTTTTGTTATTACCAAATTCAACAATAACTACTTCTTCCATAACATCAATAACTACACCATAAAAACCACTGGTAGTAAGAATACTGTCACCAGCTTCTAGGGTAGAGATTAATGCAGCCATTGCCTTTTGTTGTTTTTTCTGGGGACGAATTGCCATAAAATAAAAAACACCGCCCATGATAACAATCCAAATAATCATCATTGGTAATGAACCTGCTGCTGTAGGTTCAGCTGCTAAAAAGATTAAATTTCCCATAAATTCCTCCTAAAAATATTTATTTAAACTTCACCTTTGGCAAAGCCTTCTAACTTGCTTTTCTTATAGCTTTGATATCTGTTTTCTTCAATTGCACTTCGAATTTCTTCCATCATATTGTTATAAAAATATAAATTATGAGTAACCAATAATCTTAGCCCTAACATTTCTTTGGCTTTTAGCAGATGTCTTATATAAGCTCTGCTGTAATGCTTACAAGCTGGACAAGAACAATTTTCCTCAATTGGTTTAGAGTCCAGTTCATATTTGGCATTCATTAAATTCATTTTACCATGATTTGTGTAGGCATGTCCATGTCTGCCATTTCTGGCTGGATAAACACAATCAAAAAAGTCTACACCTCTCTCAACAGCCTCTAGGATGTTCTCAGGAGTACCCACACCCATAAGATAGGTAGGCTTTTCTAATGGTAAGTATGGCACTGTTTCTTCAATAATACGATACATCTCAGAATGGGATTCCCCAACTGCCAGACCACCAAGTGCATAACCATCTAAATCAAGCTCTGATATTCTCTTCGCATGTTCTATTCTGATATCCTCAAAGGTTCCTCCCTGATTAATACCAAATAACATCTGATGTTTATTTATGGTATCAGGAAGACCATTTAATCTCGTCATCTCAGCTTTACATCTGTTAAGCCATCTGGTAGTTCGATCAACACTGTTTTGCATATATTCCCTAGTTGCAGGATGAGGCGGGCATTCATCAAAAGCCATAGCAATTGTTGAAGCAAGATTGGATTGTATCTGCATACTTTCCTCAGGTCCCATGAATATTTTCCTGCCATCAATATGAGAATTAAAATATACACCTTCTTCTTTGATTTTCCTTAGTCCTGCTAAAGAAAAAACTTGGAATCCACCGGAATCAGTAAGAATGGGTTTGTCCCAAACCATAAATTTGTGAAGGCCTCCAAGTTGTTTGATCACCTTATCCCCTGTCCTAACGTGTAAATGGTACGTATTTGATAGTTCTACCTGGGTTTTCATCTCCTGTAAATCCATAGTAGAAACTCCGCCTTTTATTGCTGCCGCAGTGCCCACATTCATAAATACTGGGGTTTGGATGGTGCCATGAACGGTTTTAAATTCCCCCCGTTTTGCTCTCCCGTCCCTGCATATTAACCTATACATATCTTTCTCCGTTCTAACTTTAATTTAGTGAAAAATACACCTAATGCTACAAGTATACCTTCTATACTAACGTTTTTCAACTAAAATTTCTATTAACTAAATTTGTTACTAAAAATACTGGGTTATAAAAGTAATATTTATTGCAAAATGATACAAAATTTGATAAAATGTTAAATAATTACAAAGGAAAGAAGATAATTATGTCCATTAAAAACAGTTTACGAATTACATTACTTGTTTTTTCTATTGTGCCAATCCTATTACTGTCTGCACTTACATACTATTTGATATCCGGTAAGCTTGTATCCATTAAACAAGATAGTTTACAACACCTTGCAGAAACCAACAGTTATGGTCTGGTATCTTTAGTGCAAAACCAACAAACAGAAATTAACCTTCTTTCTATTCAAGAACAAGTGAAAGAGTTAGTCATAAATAGTACCAATGAACATACCCTTGAAACCAAAAATTATAGGAATGACTATCATCGTGTAACGAATCTTCTTAAAAAAAGATTTGATAATTATTCTTCCTGTATGAATATAACTGTATACAATGCAAAGAAAACTGCCATATCAAGCTCCGATGAATCTTTAATAGGTCTGGATTACTCTAATAGTGTAACTCTCTCCTTTATTCAAGCTACCTTGAGCAATGCCAATGGTGTAAGTGGCCTAATTAAATATAAATCAGGTGACAAGAAATCCAAAATCTACTGCATTGAGATTGGATGTCCTATATATGATACCACTGAAAATAATAGAATTATAGGCTATATTGTAAGTACCATCAGTATAACCCATTTCAAAGACTTTCTAAATGCAATCGTCGTTGGAGAATCTGGCTATGGATTGGTACTGGATAAAAAAGGTGAAATCATTTTTCATCCAGATCAAAAATTAATTGGCACAAACATTAATAATGATAGACTTAAGAGTCTGATCAATAATTATTACAGCGGTATTATTCCTAAATCCGATAGTTTTTTATACCGTTTTGAATCTGAAAATAATGCTTATGGTTACACTGTAATTCCTGAACTAGATTGGGTGATATTAGTAAAGCAAAGTGTATCTGAGATTATTTATCTTGCACGAATTATATTTTATGTATTAGTATGGACTGTCTTAATACTGGTATTATTTCTTATTTTATTAAGTGATAAAATTGCAAATATTTACACCGACCCCATAATAGAATTAAAAGATACCATGAGAACTGCATCTGATGGTGATTTAAATGTTCAATCCAATTTAAAATCCAAGAACGAGTTTGGAGAGCTCTCAAGAAGTCTAAACAAAATGTTACATATTATCCGGGGAAACTATAATGAACTCTCAGCCATGCATGAAGAACTTGTAACCAATGAAGAAGAACTCAGGTCTAATTATAATCGGATTGAATATCTGGCGTATCATGATATATTAACCCAGCTGCCTAATAAAATGGCTTTTATTGAACGCATGAATGCCACTTTATATTCCTCTCCCGGTTCCAATAAAATTCATGGTGTTTATTTTGTGGATTTAGATAATTTTAAGACAATTAATGATACGTTAGGACATGATTATGGTGACATTTTATTAAGCCAAATGGCAATGAAATTGCAATCCTTAACAAGCTCTGATGATATTTTAGCCAGAGCAGGTGGGGATGAATTCCTTTTGTTTCGTGAAAACATAGAATCTGAGGAAATGGCGCTGTCCTTTGCTAAATCAATCATTGACTCTTTTAAAATGCCTTTCGACTTAAATGGTGAAGTCATTCATGTATCTATGAGTATTGGTATTTCCCTATACCCAAAAAACGGTTTAACTTATCAGTCATTAATAAAGAATGCTGATATTGCAATGTATAAGTCCAAAGACACTGGTAAATCAAGGTATACACTCTTTGATAAAAGCATGGAGGAGGAATTAAGCCGAAATGCGCTTATACTGGAAGTATTAAGACACGCCATTGATTCTGAAGAAATTTATGTGAATTATCAACCGCAGATTAGTACAAATAATGATAAGATGGTAGGCTTTGAAGCTTTGATGCGAATTCATAACAAAAAAATGGGCGAACTATCTCCAACTGAATTTATTCCAATTGCAGAAGAAAGTGGTCTTATTATTGAACTTGGGGAATGGATTTTAAGAGAAGCATGTACTTTTAACAAATCATTAGAAGATATGGGATATGATCATTTAATAGTATCCGTTAATATTTCAGCTGTGCAAATGAAACGTGGTGGATTTATTGACATGGTAAGTTCCATTTTAGAAGAAACTAAATTGCCACCCCACCGGCTGGAATTAGAAATTACTGAAAGTATCATTGTATCCTCCATCAGTGATGTTTCCTCTCTCTTAAAAGGGTTGCAAGAGATTGGCGTAAGAATTTCATTAGACGATTTTGGTACAGGTTATTCTTCTTTAAATTACCTAACTAATATGCCGATTAATACCCTTAAAATTGACAAAACCTTCATTGACAACATTAGTAAAAGCAAAAAAGATTCCTGCATAGCAGATGCAATTATTCGACTGGCCCATAGTATTGATTTAGAAGTAATTGCAGAAGGCGTTGAATCTGCTGAACAATTAATCGTCCTTAGAAAGAAAAAGTGCGATATCATTCAAGGTTATATATTCAGCAAACCCTTAATGCCTTCCGCCTTAATTACACGATTAGAATCTCATGCTACATAACAGCATATTTTTCCACTACACTTTCAAATTCTTGATTATAGCCTTTATATGCTACTGACAGTGTATTGGATAAATCCATGCTCATAATTCCAAGAAATGACTTGGCATCAATAATGATTCTATTGTAAAATATATCAATATCAAAATTACATTTAGAAGCCACTGTCACAAAATCCTTCACTTCATCCGGACATCCAAGTTTTATTTGTTTGGTTTGCATTTACTAATTCCTCCAGTGAATAAAACAACAATAAGTTTATGATTAAATCCTTTGTTGTTATATCATGTTTTAAAAAATTAGTCAAATTATATTATTTCCTGACGAGATAAATTATGGAATTTTTAAGTAGGTTTACTGAATTTTTTTTATTCCTTATAACGCTTTATGGATGTCCATTTGCAGTGAATTATAAATGCTTAAATTTTATAAATTATTGTTGACAATTAATACAATTCATTGTAGAATATAAAAGCAGTGTTGATGACAAGCACTACATACCTAGGGGATTGGTCAAATGGTATGACAAGGGTCTCCAAAACCTTTAGCGGGAGTTCGATTCTCTCATCCCCTGTAAAAAGCACTATCAGAATTGATAGTGCTTTTTTGTTACCTATTTTATGAAGGATTTTATAGCTGATTTATAGCATATCAAATAAGTAAATCCATTACAAACTGTTCAATCAATACTACCTAATAAATCATATATACATGTATTAACATACTGAAATAATAACCTTAATCATGAAATTGATAAGGATTATCTATAAAGAGGTAGTTTACGCCTTGTTTTCTTCCTTTTTCTTATTTGTAATATTCTTTACCATTTCATAAGTACCTGTACTTGCCAGTCCGCTTACCATACCACCAAGTAAAATCTCCGGAGAAAATTTCCACCCGCTAATCCAAATATTTAGTAATACGCCTAATACTGCCATGATAAGAGGAATGTATTTATTAGGGATAAACGTAATACTGTGCTTAATAATATAACCTACACATAAACAAATATTTACTACAAGAATAACGATATACTGGTTCAAAAAGTCCATATTTACGAACTCCAGCTCTTTTTATTATTTTATTCCATCTTCTCTTCTTAGATTCCACCTATTACAAGAATTTCTATATAATTTCAGTAAAACGAAGTGATGATTACTATTACTCTATTCATGTATAAACACTGTACTTTATCATATATTTATATATGGAAATACTTTCAGGAGACTCAAAATTGGATGAAGCATGTAGAAAAAGAATTATTAGTGAGGATTATGCTGATTTTATGTTAAGACCTGGGCAATCCTTTGAAGATATGAAAAAGTCCATGGATATGTGTTATGACAATTTCAGTGCAGAATCAATTAATGTATACACACCTATTAGCCAGGTACCTAAAAATTTCATTCATTTACATGGCTATGGCGCATACCCTAACTGTTATGGTCTTCTTGATACTGATAGTTTAGAAATATCTGGCATAACCAAACTAAGAGGTATTCCCAACTTTAATTATAAGGGAAACGGTATATTAATTGGTATCATTGACACGGGCATTGAATATACCCATAAAGCATTTATCAGAGAAGATGGTTCAACAAAAGTGAATACTATCTGGGATCAAACCATTGAAAGTGATAAATTCCCAGAGGGTTTTTATTATGGTACAGAATATACCCAAGCTCAGATAAATGCAGCACTTCAAAGTGATGATCCACTTGCAATCGTCCCTTCAACTGATGAAAATGGTCATGGAACTTATCTGGCTGGCATTGCTGTTGGTACACCTGATATTAACAGTCAGTTCTCAGGTGTTGTACCAGGTGCTGAAATTGCAGTAGTAAAGTTAAAACCTGCAAAGAAATATCTAAAAAATTTCTGGCGCATCCCTGAGGATGTAACTTGTTATCAAAAAAATGATCTTATGAATGGTATTAAATATTTATATGAGACTGCAAAACGCATTGATAAGCCTCTGTCTCTTTTTATTAGTCTTGGTACCAGCCAAGGAGGACACGATGAACGAGGTTCCTTAAGTAACTATTTATCATATTTAGCTGTACAAAAAGGAATCTGTATCACAATTGCTGCAGGTAATGAAGGAAATTCTGGCCATCACTATATGGGCAGTATACAAAAAGGAGCCAAATATGATACCGTGGAGCTAAAAGTTGCCCCTAATGTATCAGGGTTTACTATGG
>DALYNO010000050.1:0-8501 GCA_031975295.1 Anaerocolumna sp.
AATACGTATGTATTTTAGCGTGATTATTCTATTGTTCTGTCTTGTGTTTTTTATGTTGTTCTCTAATATGATACAATACACCAAAGAATATAATCAGATTGTTCAAAGTGCAACGGTTGCCAGTGGTTTTAGCATTGATTTTAAGAAGGACTTTGATTATAAAATGTATCGAATCATAATTGGTAGCGAAACTTTTAAAGAAGCCTTCCCCTATGAGGATATGAGGGCAGCCCAGTCCGTAGCCACTAATTTATTAAATGCAGCCAGAACAGCAGGTAATAAGGACAGGGCAGAGGGTATTCAAAAATATCTTAGCAATCTGAAAAAACATGTGATTAAGATAGAAGAGAATCTCATTGAGACAGGGCATTATGATGAAAATATATCCATACTTGAGAATGATATAAGGGTTTTAACTTCGTTAATTCAAGATACTGTTTTAGAGTATATTTATTATGATACCATGGAAATGGAAAGTGTCAGGCAAGAAATGGGCAAACAGACTATGGAAACTCTAGAAATCACAGTTGCCATGATTATCGTTATGGTATTAGGTGCTTTTGTATTCTCAGTCATTATCTCTGATAGTATTTCTAAACCTATACGCGTACTTAGTAATATTACAAAGCAGGTTGCCAAAGGGGATCTAAGTGTACGTTCTAATATTCAGAGTGGAGCAGAAGTAAAAATACTTAGTGAATCTTTAAATATTATGATAGAGAAGCTAAGTACGTTAATTGATACTGTCAAGGTGGAGCAGAATAATTTAAGAGATGCAGAACTTAAATTGTTACAAGCCCAAATTAATCCTCACTTTCTTTATAATACTTTGGATGCTATTATGTGGCTTGCTGAGGCAGATCAGAAACAGGAAGTTATAGATATGGTAGGGTCTCTATCAGATTATTTTAGAACCTCCTTAAGTAAAGGGAACGATTTAATCACTTTGGAAGAAGAAATGCTGCATATAAAAAGTTATCTGGAAATTCAACAATTTAGATATAAGGATATTTTGGACTATGATATTTTCATACCAGACAAACTAAATCATTACCGAATACCTAAAATTACGCTGCAGCCTTTGGTTGAAAATGCGTTATATCACGGTATTAAGAATAAAAGAGGGAAAGGTAAGATTACTATAGGGGGTAAAACTACCGAGGAAAATATCATCCTGTATGTTATGGATAATGGTCAGGGTATAACAAAAGAAAGAGTAAGTCAGATTATGGACGGGCTTAAAGAGGAGTCTGACAGACAGGAAACTGGATTCTATGGTTTATATAATGTAAATGAAAGACTACATCTTTATTATGGAAAAGACGCTGGACTTAAGATAACCAGTACCTATACGGAAGGAACTATAGTTGAGGTTATAATTCCCATTTAATTAAAATGAAAAACTAAAAAAAATCTACTTATACCAAAAAAAACAAACTTTTATATAATCGAATGAAAAAAATCACAATTTTATCCAAATTTATTGAATTGAAACGAAAACTGATTACTGTAAAATAAATACTGTAATCATGAATTATATTTTAAGGAGGAGCTATTTTGAAGTCAATGAAGAAAGTATTTACACTTTTATTAGCCTGTGTATTGGCTATGTCACTATGGGGATGTGGCAATTCATCCAAAGAAACAACAAAAGAAGCAACAAATGAAACAGCTGCAGATAAAGGCGGAGAGAGTAAAGGTACAATTGTCGTAGGGTATGCACAGGTAGGAGCTGAATCTGACTGGAGGACAGCTAATACTGTATCCTTTCAAACCACTTTTGTAGAGGAAAATGGATACAAACTAATTTTTGATGATGCACAGCAAAAGCAGGAGAATCAGATTAAAGCAATTCGTAACTTTATTCAACAAGACGTGGACTATATCGTATTAGCACCAGTTGTGGAAACAGGCTGGGAAACTGTACTAGGCGAAGCAAAAGAAGCAGGCATACCTGTTATTCTCTCCGACAGAATGATAGATGTATCAGACGATTCCCTTTATACATGTTGGGTTGGTGGAAACTTTATAAAAGAAGGTGAAGATGCGGTTGCCTGGCTTGCAGAATATTTAGAAAAAGAAGGTCGTGGCAGTGAAGATATTAACATCGTAACCCTTCAGGGAACAATTGGTTCTTCTGCACAAGTAGGACGTACTGATGGTGTGGCAGGTAAACTTTCAGATCATGCTAACTGGAAAATGCTTGACAGGCAAACTGGTGAGTTTACCCAGTCAAAAGGTCAGGAAGTAATGGAATCCTTCTTAAAATCCTATGATGACATTGATGTTGTAATTGCAGAAAACGATAACATGGCATTTGGAGCTATTGATGCAATTAAGGCAGCAGGTAAAGATCCAGGTTCAGATATTATCATTGTGTCTTTTGATGCAGTTCGTGCAGCCTTTGAATCCATGATAGCTGGAGATATGAATGTATCTGTAGAATGTAATCCATTACATGGACCACGTGTTGCAGAGATTATTCAAAAATTAGAAGCAGGAGAAACGGTTGATAAGATTCAATATGTAGATGAAGGTGTATTCCCTGCTGAAACAGCAGCTGATATCATTGATTCACGTGCTTATTAATATATGGCTTAAGTGAGAAAAGGTGCCATAAACATCCCAAATATGATAACCGGTAAGGAAGCGGAAACAACTAAAATCATATTGGGGTATGGCACTTTTTCTATTATAAATCAAGAGGATAATCAGGAAGATATATGATACGACTTTTATGTCGCCATTATAGAAATAGGAGGTCATCTGGTGGAAGATAAGGATAACTATTTACTTTCCATGAAAAAAATATATAAGCATTTCCCCGGGGTTACAGCTTTGGCAAATGTTGACTTTACATTAAGAGCAGGAGAAATTCATGCGTTAATGGGAGAAAACGGAGCAGGCAAATCAACTTTAATTAAGATTTTAACAGGAGTTGAAGAGTTTGAAGCAGGTGAAATACATATGATGGGGTCTCATATACCCATTATTAATAAGTCTCCAACAGAGGCTTTAAAAAACGGAATTAGTACGGTTTATCAAGAAGTTAATCTTTGCTCTAATCTTTCAGTTGCGGAAAATATATTTATTGGTAGAGAAATAAAACGTCATGGAAGAATTGACTGGAGAAGTACACATATAAAAGCAAAAGAAATTCTTCATAAATTGGATATGGAAATAGATGTAACGAAACCACTGGGTAATTATTCAGTGGCCATTCAACAAATGGTTGCTATCGCAAGAGCTGTTGATATTTCTGCAAAGGTTTTAATCTTAGATGAGCCAACATCAAGTCTTGATGAAATGGAAGTTGTTAAATTATTTGAAGTCATGAAGAAGCTAAGACAGGAAGGTATGGGCATCATTTTTGTTACCCACTTTTTAGAGCAAGTCTATGAAGTAAGTGATAAAATAACAGTTTTGCAAAACGGTGGTTTAGTAGGAGAATATGAAACGAAAGCGCTTCCAAGAGTGCAGCTGGTTGCCAAAATGCTTGGAAAAGACTTTGATGATCTCGCCGAAATTAAGAATGAGGAAGAATTAAATAGAGATAAAATCTATGAAGATAAATTATTAGAGGCCACAGATTTAAGTCATGCCGGAACCATTCAGCCATTTGGATTAACAATCCGCAAAGGAGAGGTTATAGGTTTATCTGGGTTATTAGGTTCTGGCAGATCTGAACTTGCCCGTACTTTGTATGCCGCAGATAAACCAGATAGAGGGGAACTTAAAATAAACGGTAATAAGGTTAATTTCAATGCACCTATTGACGCTATGAAGTCAGGTATGGCATATTTGCCGGAAAATAGAATTGCAGAGGGGATTATTTCAGACCTCTCTGTACGTGAAAATCTCATGATAGCACTTCAGGCCAAGAAGGGCATGTTTCATTTGCTTACTCGAAAAGAACAAGAGGAATTTACAGATAGATTTATAGATATTCTTCAGATAAAAACCAGCCATAGAGAAGTTCCTATTAGGCAGCTCAGTGGAGGAAATCAACAGAAGGTAATTCTAGGAAGATGGTTATTGACCAATCCAGACTTTATGATTTTGGATGAACCAACGAGAGGTATTGATGTTGGAACGAAAACAGAGATTCTTAAATTGGTGTTGCAGTTTGCCAGGGATGGTAAGGCAATCATGTTTATTTCTTCAGAAATTGAAGAAATGATAAGAGTCTGCAGTCGAATGGCGGTTATGAAAGACGGCGCTAAAATAGGTGAATTAGAAGGGGATAAATTGACTCAGGCAGAGATTATGAGGGCAATAGCAGGCGGTGAGAATCCAGTATGTAAAGTTAATGCAACGAAAATCAAGAAAAAGGAAGAGGAGGATTAGCATTATGAATCGTAAAAATACTTGGCAAAGATTAATGGGATTCCGACTGTTTTTACCTTTTCTATGTTTATTTATTGTCTTGGTTATTAATCTGGTTAAAACACCTTCTTTTTTTGAAATAACAGTTAAAAATGGAGTTTTTTATGGTTACATGATCGATATTATTAACCGTTCCAGTGAACTCATTATTTTGGCAGTCGGGATGACCTTAGTAGTAGCAGCCTCAGGAGGTACAGATATATCCGTAGGTGCAGTAAGTGCTTTATCCGGTGCTGCCTGCGTTTATGCACTGGTGGGGGTAGGCGGTGAGAACTATCGAATTCCCTATGCCCTGGCTATAGCCATTGGAATCTTAGCAGGGGCTCTCTGTGGTGCCTGGAATGGGTTTTTAGTTGCAAAGCTTAGAATTCAACCTATGGTTGCAACTTTAATTTTATTTACAGCAGGCAGAGGAATTGCACAGGTACTAACACAGGGTTTCATATTGTATGTTAGAAAAGAAGAATTTAAATTTCTAGGTAATTTTATACCAGGAGTTCCATTACCAACACCGATTTTTATTGCAGCCGCCTTAGTACTGGTAACAACAATAATTTTAAGAAAAACCGCCCTTGGACTCTATATACAGACAGTAGGCATAAATGGCAGAGCTGCTAGATTAGTAGGGTTAAATTCATCTCTTATTCAATTTCTCACCTATACTTTTTGCGGATTATGTGCTGGAATCTCTGGCATGATTATTACTTCAAGAGTATACTCGAGTGATGCAAACAATGCAGGTCTTAATCTGGAATTAGATGCAATACTTGCAGTTGCTATTGGTGGTAATAGTTTATCAGGCGGCAGATTTTCATTGGTAGGAAGTGTGATTGGGGCAATTACCATACAGGCCCTTACAACCTCTCTCTATGCTATGAAAGTTACTGCTGATCAGTTACCGGTGTATAAGGCGGTTGTAGTTATTATGATTGTAGCAATGCAATCTAAGGAATTAAGAAAGTTCTTAAGTGCTGGCAGGAAACAGCTGGGGAAAAATACAATGGAGAAAGGGGCATAATATGAGAAAATTAAATAGAATTGATGCCAATGTTTTTCTATTGTTTATTACCATTGTTTTATTTTTGGTTATGTATATTGTTGGAATGATTGTATTTCATGATAAGAATTTTGGAAGACTTCAAGTGTTTTTAAATTTATTTATTAGCAATGCTGGATTAATTGTTGCAGCAGTGGGTATGACTGCAGTTTTAATTACAGGAGGAATTGATATATCCATTGGGTCAGTGGTAGCAATGACTTGCATGCTTTTAGCCTGGATGATGGAAAAGAAAAGTATAGGGGCAATACCAGCAATTATGATTGTATTGATCATTGGTGTTTTGTTTGGATTTGTGCAAGGCTTCCTAATAGCCTATCTTAAGATACAACCCTTTATTGTTACTTTAGCGGGAATGTTTTTTGCCAGAGGAATGACTGCAGTCATTAGTACAGAAATGATAACCATTAAAAACCAAGCCTTTTTAGCCATGGCAAATAGTAAGCTCTATTTACCCTTTGGAGGCGTTGTAAATAAAAAGGGGGTTTTGGTGCAACCCTATATTTATCCAAGCGTTATGATTGCATTTATTGTACTGATTCTTATGTATCTTATGCTTAAATATACCAAGTTAGGCAGGAGTATTTATGGCGTAGGCGGCAATGAACAATCAGCACTATTGATGGGGTTACATGTTAGAAGAACGAAGTTAATCGTATATATTATGAATGGATTTTTGGCAGCACTTGCTGGATTTGTATTTTGCTTAAATACCAGTGGAGGATTTGTAGAGCAAGCCAAGGGTTTTGAAATGGAAGCGATAGCATCCTCGGTAATTGGTGGAACATTACTGACAGGTGGGGTTGGGAATGTAGTAGGTAGTTTATTTGGCGTTATGATTAAGGGCACTATTGAAACATTTATTACCTTCCAAGGCACCTTATCCTCTTGGTGGACCAAGATTGTAATTGCTGCCTTACTTTGCTTTTTCATTGTACTCCAAAGTGTATTTTTATCAGCTAGGAAAAAGCTGCAAAAGGGTAATTGATTCTATAGTTTGGATAATTTATAGGGCTTATTCATAAAAATACTGTAATTGTTGGAATGACAACTGTTACAGTATTTTTTGCATGATACTTATTTTACGAAAAGATAATTTACATTTTAATATGGAATAACAGATTGAGAGAAATAAAATAATGGAAAAATTAAGTAAATTAATGTATGATTACTGTATAAGACCCGTTTCATTGGTTCACTTGTGATTCTTTTATACAAACGCTTTATAAATTACACGAATTATATAGATACACCTCCAGACATCCCTATGGCAAGAGGTCTGCTAAGAGCTTTGGATAGTTTCGTAAATTAAGTTATTATAAATAGAATGGAGGAGTTAATATGGTGATTAGTCAGGATACCATAAAGCAAGAACTTACCCATCTTCTTGGAAGGGTATTTGTGCTGCCAGAAATAAATAAGGTTCAAATCAGGGAAATTGATATCTACTCTGTTGAAGAAGATGATAAATTGCATGAAAGTGTTGAGGCCTGTTATCACGATGTATTAAGTGATATTGATTTAGGTATTCATGTTACACTACATCCAGAAGACATTGGTAATGGACAAGGGTATTATACTAACCCAGAGAGAATTGGGCTAACCCGTGAAACCTACCTTGGTTTAGCTTTTTCTGAGAGTAAAAATCCTCTGTTTCAGATGTACAGAGTCATATTAAAGAATGGCGTTCGTTTCGATATTGGATTTTATATCACGGAGGATTCTACTGTTCCCATATATCATATTGTTCAAGAAATGAAAGAAGAGATCAAAGATGCTGGTAAGGTATGGCCGAGATGGGATTTAAGGAAAGCAGATAACTTCTGGTTTATAGAAATTCTTGCATTGGCAAAGCTAATGAGGGGGGATTATTTAATAGCAGATCATCTTGCAAATATGCAAATTAATGAGACTCTAGTGGCACAGATGCTTGATCGGGATGACTTTTATGGAACAACTTTTCATCGTTATGGCTATAGAGAAGACTTAGATTATAATAAAGCTATTATAACAGGGTTTAAGTTTGACGTTAGGGATGAAACATATAATAAGATTGCACAAAAAATATTGTCTGCTGCTATTTCCTATGATAGGCTTATTAAGCGTTCAAATCCATTATACGAAGAAAGAAGTGATACATTTTTCAAATTATGGAACTGTTATGAGACTGGTTTATAGTCTGAAGTTAAGTGAGCTGCAAATGACAGGGCAAACCAAACAGCAAAGGAGAATAGTAATGATACCAACTAAAGAACAAGCACTCGCCTTATTAAACGAAGCATATGAAAGAAATCCAGGTCCTTGGAAGAGTCATTCAATAGTAGTCGCAGAATGTGCATATGCAATAAGCAAGCAATGTTTCGGGTTAGATAAGGATAAAGCTTATATTCTTGGTCTTCTGCACGATATTGGAAGAAGAGAAGGGGTAACAAATCTTGCACATGTAATTGATGGTTATCAATATTTAATGAAACTTGGCTATGAGGAGGCTGCTAGGATTTGTATAACCCATTCCTTTTCAGACAAAAATATGGATACGTATATTGGAGCTCATGATGTATCAAAGGAAGGGTTACAATTAATAAGTTCTCTGATGAAAGAGTATGTATATGACGATTACGATAGACTCATACAATTATGTGATAGCATAGCCCTGCCAGAGGGGCCGGTAAGTATAGAAGTTAGAATGAATGATGTTAAGCACAGATATGGTTATTATCCAGTCAGTAAATGGAATAAACATATTGAGCTTAAGGCTTATTTCGAGAAGAAATCAGGATTGGATATTGATTATTTAGTATTGTATGATGCGTAGTAGGTGGGTATAATCGTGTATCTGTATATGCAAAAAAAGTGCTATATACAACTTCAATGTTAATAAAATATATATCTTAATATTTATGTAATTTGACATCTACACATAGAAAAACTATAATAGGGACAGATTTATAATATGAGGAAAGACAAGTCTTAAAGACGAAGAGGTACAGCATGGTAATAGTCGTAGCAGTTGTAGTTATTATAATAGCGTTTATTCTAAAGGCTATATATGATAAAA
>DALYNO010000050.1:8511-13079 GCA_031975295.1 Anaerocolumna sp.
TACGAGAAAACACTTGATCAACTTAAGAAATCCTGGGGAAAGATACCACAGCAGGAATATACCAACGAAGAATTCAAATCTTTAACTTATTTTTATCAATCTAGGAAGGATGCAAATCAGGATATTGATGATATCACCTGGAATGATATTGATATGGATGAAATATTTATGTTATTGAATAATACAGGTAGTGCTATTGGTGAAGAATACCTTTATTCTATACTTCGTAAAATTAAATTTGATGAAGAAGATTTAATTGAAAGAAATCGACTAATTGCATATTTTTCGACACATGCAGAGCAGCGACTTAAATTGCAAATTGCACTTAAGAGTATCGGCAAATTAAAAAACATATCCATTTATGAATATATTAACAGGCTGGATAATGTTGAGGAAAAAAGCAATTTGTCTCATATATTAATGGTTGCAGGACTAATCAGCTCTATCATCTTCATCCCTTTTAATCCAGCTATAGGTGGTTTACTTACTTTCGGGTTTGTTGCCAATAACATTATTCAATACTATAGAAGAAAAGCCCAAATAGAAATTTATTTTAGTGTGTGTATGTATGTAGTAAGATTATTAACGCAATCGAAGGATATTATTAAATTAGATATTCCAGAGATAAAGGCTTATGCAACCCAATTAGAAAATTCTATTAAAAGCTTTCGTCGATTTATGAAGGGTTCCTTTATTTTAGCAAGTAAGAATCCTAATGGAGATTTATTGGATGTAATGTCTGATTATATTAGAATGTTGTTTCATTTTGATTTGATGAAGTTTAATACAATGCTATCCATTTTCAAAAAGAATAAAATAGCTTTAAATGAACTGTTTCATACAATCGGTCTTCTAGACAGTATGATTGCAGTGGCTTCTTTTCGTAAGATGATGGCATATTATTCTATTCCAGAACTTAAAAATTCCAATACTCCCTACCTTGAGGTGGAAGGGTTATATCATCCTATGATAGAAAATCCTGTAACCAATTCTATTAAGGAAAACAGATGTGTTGTCATTACCGGTTCTAATGCGTCTGGTAAGTCAACCTTTATTAAAACCTTAGCTATTAATGCAATTTTGTCTCAGACAATTTATACTTCTCTGAGTAAAAAATACAGTGCCAGCTTTTTTCAAATCGCTTCTTCTATGGCACTTCAAGATAGTATTTTCAGCAGTGAAAGTTATTATATTGTAGAAATCAAATCCCTTAAGAGAATATTGGATCGATTAAATAAGAATGTACCTACCTTATGTTTTGTTGACGAAGTACTAAGAGGAACAAATACCTTAGAGCGTATTGCTGCCTCATCTCAAATATTATTTAATTTTTCAAAGGTTAATGCTTTGTGTTTTGCTGCTACTCACGATATTGAATTAACTTATATACTTGAAAAGCACTTTTCTAATTATCATTTTCAAGAGGAGGTTGTGGACAATCAGGTATTGTTTGATTATAAACTCTATGAAGGTAGAGCAATGTCAAGAAATGCCATTAAATTATTAGGTATGATGGGATATCCTGACGAGGTTATTGACGATGCTACCAAGAGTGCAAACCTATTTTTAGAAGAAGGATACTGGAAAGAAATAGAATAAAATTAATGCTATTGTATTGACAACCAATATAGATACTACTATACTAACAGTAATAATTCCTATTATTCATAATAAAAATTATGGAAATTATTACAGATCATTTAACCAATTTAAATAAATTGCCACACTACCATAATTGGGGAAAGGACGAAATATGGCAGTATCAGAAGACAAAATCAAAGAATATTTACGAATGAGTCATACTATAATTTTGGCCACTACAGATTTGGAAGGTTTACCTGATATCAGAACAATTGGAGGATTTGGCGTAACAGGCTATGACATTTATTTTTCCACTTCCAGTACTAGTAATAAGGTAAAGCAAATTGAAAATAATAATGAAGTAGCAGTATTCTTTCAACATGAGAACCAGTTTATTTCCAAATACTTTAATGTAACGGTTTATGGTCACGCAGAATTATTAACTCATAAAGCAGACATTAATCATGCAAAAGATATTATTTTAACACGTAATGGGGGGCTTAAAATAGCAAAAGACACCCACAATATTTATAGAGTTTTACCAAAGAGAATTAAGATTCTTGACTTTGCTGAAAAGAATGCAAATGAAAGAACACATGTGATTCAGTTTTAGAATATAGTAAAAACAGGCTGTCCGTATTGGACAGCCTGTTTTAGTCAATGGATTCTTTTTTTATAGATTAGTGGAAGGGGTACCATTGACTGTTATGAAATAACATGAAGTTAAATAGTACGATTTCTGTAAAATTATGCAAAAAATATTTTTGATTAATTCCTATTAAACATATTGACAAAGTAGGAATTAAAAGATATACTATCAAAAAGTAATAATACATAAACATCATTCCGGTTAGAAATGATAATTTCTGTATGAGAGGTGATTAGAGGGTGGAGGTTAAGAAAGACAGCTCTGTTAAAAAGAACAGTGTGAATGAAAAAGATATTCAAAAAATTATTGAGTTTATTGAATCAATACAATTTGGTTCAATCACGGTTGTTATTCAGGATAGTCGGATCGTACAGATAGAAAAAAATGAAAAAGTTAGAATGAAATAATATTTTTAAGTTGACCGGACAACTGGAGGCTTAAGAAAAACACATTGTGTTTTTCTTAAGCCTCTTCTTCGTTTAAAAAGAGGAATTTAACAAGTGAAAGGAACCTGTTCAATATGGGAATATACCTATGTGTGTATAGAATTTTATGCAATTTCATCTTGTTAATTTAATTAATTGTTGACTTAAGCGTATTTATTAAATGGAGGTAACCTTACGGCAAACATTGACTATTACAAAAACAGAAAGGGAAAAAAGATGGCTGTTACAACCCAGAAGCTTAAAGACTATTTAAATGGAAACCAGACCATTATTTTAGCCACAATTGGATTTGAAGGCGCACCAGATGTAAGAACAATAGGAGGTTTTGGTATTAGTGAATTTACAATCTACCTATCAACAACCAAAGAATCAAATAAAGTAAAGCAATTAGAGAAAGAAAATAAGGTAGCGATATTCTTTCCACATGATAATGAATTTATATCAACCTCTTTTAATGCAACTGTATTTGGAAGAGCAGATCTTGTGGAGACAGAAATTGAATTTAACAAAGGGAAAGATTTAATTCAGGGTAGAAAACCACATTTAAACATATCTAAAGAAACCCACCACATTTACAAAATATCTCCCGACTCTATTAAAACGGTAGATTTAAGTGAGAAAAGACCAGAAGATAGAGTGTCAGTAATGAAATTTTAATGCTTGTATGCAGTCACTCTAATCCTATAAGGTGTATCAGCAGAAAGGAGAACCAGATGCATAAAGACCTTAAGAATCTACACCCTTGCTTTGGTAGCATTCCCAATACGGGTAGAATCCATTTGCCTGTATGTCCAGGATGTAATATCCAGTGTAACTTTTGCGACAGAAAAATAAATGACTATGAGAAAAGACCAGGTGTTACTTCAAAGGTATTAAAACCTATGGAAGCAATAGATATTTTAGAGGAAGCCCTTAAAGTCTGTCCTAGCATAACAGTTGCAGGAATAGCAGGTCCTGGAGATACACTAGCATCGGACTATGCCATTGAAACATTTAATATGCTGAAAGATACACATCCAGATATCATAAAATGCATGAGTACAAATGGACTTTTACTGGATGAAAGGGCTGAAGAACTGATTGCATTAGGTATTGATAGCCTGACAGTTACTGTAAATGCAGTTGACCCAAAGATACTAACAAAAATAGTATCTGGCATTGCATATCACGGGAGATACATAAAAGGAACAGAAGCAGCAGAAATACTAATCCAAAATCAGATAAAGGGTATAAGAAAAATGGCATCTGCTGGAACAACAATTAAAGTAAATACAGTTTTAATCAATGAAATCACTAGACACCACATTAAAGAAGTGGCACAAGTGGTAAAGGAAGCAGGCGCTTCTATGTACAATATAATTCCCCTCATTCCGCAGCACAAATTAAGTCATCTAGAGGAACCTGGATGTGCAGATATTGATGGAGCCAGAAGAGAAGCGGGAGAATATATAGATGTATTTAGGCACTGTCAGAGATGCAGGGCAGATGCCATTGGAATTCCAGGCATACTTGAAATTGCAGATCAGATTTATAAAGGCAGATGCATGGTTAAGGAAACCTTTTCACATGGGTAATGAAGGGGAGAAATGGAGAAGTATATGAATTATCGTATAGCAATTGCTTCCAAAGACGGTAAAGTAGTCACGGATCATTTTGGACATTGCAGTAAATTCATTATCGTAGAGGTGGAGAAAAGCTTATATCGCTATATAGAGCAGCGAGATGTGAATCCACCCTGCAGGGGAGGAGTTCATACTATAAATGGAATAGAAGAAGTATTGGCAATACTGAAAGATTGCAGTTATATTCTTGTGAATCAAATTGGCGGGGGAGCAGAGCAGATTATAAATGCAAATCAATTTGAAGTGGTTAACTATAAAGGATATGTGAAA